>NZ_JAKGBH010000055.1:0-30065 GCF_021532515.1 Pseudoalteromonas sp. PAST1
GAGAAATCCAAGTCGTTGGTCTGGTGAGACCAGAAACTGGGATAAGATCGGAAGCGTGGAGTTAAATCCGGAGAATAAAAAAGAAGCAGCTTAACAGCTCAGGCGACAACTACCTTGAAAAACGCCGATATTGAAGCATGACAAGCGCTCCTTTCAGTTTATGAATAGCAGCAGACACTTTATCCAACTCATCACTATTGAGGTGACCTTCTAACGTACTCAAATCATCCTGCAAACTATTTATAAATACCTCTGCCAACATTTTTGCATCACTTTCGTTACCAAAAACATTAAGCCAATGCTCTATATCTTTGATCCCTTGCAAACTTACATTCTTACTATCTGTAATAATGTTTTCATCGTCTTTATTAAGATCAATAAATTCTGCAAGCCGATTATACAATTCATTAAGTTTATACGGCTTAAACAAAACACTGTTCATGCCTGAGCTGAGAGCTTTATTTAAGCAGGTCTTAGAGTCATCTGCAGTAAAACCGATAATTGGCAAGTTCTGGAATTTTTCTATCGTCCTGATCTGTTCGGCTAACTTAAAACCATCTAAGTGAGGCATATGGCAATCTGTTAAGAGTAGATCAAAGTCCCCTTCTTCAAGCGCCCTTAAAGCAGCTAATCCATCCTCGACCATTACAGCTTTTATACCTAATTTTTGACATTGTTTTTCAAGTAATAATTGATTAGTTTTATTATCTTCAGCAATTAAAATCTGGCCATATAAATGCGCTTTATCTGGGCTAATTATATCTAAGGTGGTATGAATATTATTAAGTAGCTCTCGTAATGAATCGGGATAAAGTGGTTCGATAGGTAGTAAATGACAATTACAATCATTTACTTGTTGAGTATTTCGGCTTGATGGCACAATAGTATACTTAGCAGCAATGCCTGCTTTTTTAGCACGCCACTGCTCTCCTAGTAACTCAACCATGTATTGCTCATCAATAATTAAATTTTCAGTCTGACTAAGTTCAGATAACTCCAAGGGCCAATCAAGTATGGTATGTTTGACTGCCATGGTTCCAAGCAGCCGGACCAGCTCTTCACTTTTACTACAAACAATCCAATACCCAGATGATGTGCTTAATTGAGGCTTTTTAGTATGTTGCAATGGGATAGATAAATAAACATGCGTCCCCTTGCCGTATGTGCTAGACAAAGTGATACTGCCTTGCATCGCGTCAACCAGCTGTTTTACTAGCGCTAAGCCTAAGCCTGTTCCGCCAAATTGGCGTTGAAAAGAGTTATCGGCTTGCTCAAATGGTTTATAGATTTGAGCAAGCTCTTCAGTTGTCATCCCCTTACCGGTATCTGTAATTGTGATATTTAACAACTGTTTCTCAAACTTTACCTCGCAAGTTATTGAGCCCTGACTTGTGAATTTAACTGCATTACTTAGTAGGTGTGATAAAACATGCATTAAATGATTAATATCAACCGATGTCGATGTGTAAGCAGCAGCCAGCCAATTTAAATTGAAATGAAGTCCCTTCTGTTTAGCCTGATGTTCATGTGCTCGTAGAATGCGACACAAATGAGTTTCCAAATCAACATTCTCAACCACTACTTCGATGTTACCCGTACTAGTGTCTGCAAAATATAGAATATCATCAACTAAACCTTGTAGTTTAGTTACTGAAACCTCAATGTGTTCGATTAAAGTAGATTGCTCACTGTCTACCTGTGATGATTTTAAAAGCTCAATAAAACCATTTACCCCAGATAAAGGTGTCCTTAATTCATGACTCATCGTCGCAATAAAACGACTTTTAACTAAATCAGCTTGAAGCGCCTGTTGGTTGGCCTTATTTAATTCAACTTGATGATGTTTGAGTAAGCTAATATCTAATAAGATACCATTCCACCTAACCCCTTGTTGTATGTCATTGCCTTTTGTTTGTGCATTGGCAATATAACGGCACCAAACTTTTTGGCCAAGATTATTAATTCTAAACTCAATATCAATCATGCCTTTGCGCTTACTTGCTTGCTTAAAGGCTTTAGCTATTTGCACCCGGTCTTCATCAACAATACAAGGGGAAATACATCCGGTCATACCGCGGCTATTGAGTTGTCTTGATGTTACCCCCAATAAACTTTGCGCCCCTTTGCTAATATAGGTATAACACCCTTCACCATTATCATAATATTCATACTGAAATACCCCGCCAGGGATAGTATCAGTAATCGTTTGTAATAATTGTTGAACCGCTTGGTTTTCCCTTTGAAGGTTATGATGTTCAGTCAAATCAGTGATGACGGTCATAATCCCTGCCAACTGACCATCAACTCCAAGATATGGCTTTTTAGTGTAGAGAAGCTCAAGCTTCTTTCCTACTTTATTGGTAAAGTTCATTTGACGATTAAAAACTTTTCCAGAGTGCAAGCTTTGCTTATTTTGCGTCAATAACTGGCTAACTTGTGCTAAGTCGTCACGTAAATACTGTTTTTTTTCGTCCCATAAATGAGCAAAATTATCCTTATAGGCTTTGTTCCACATTATCCTTTTTTGCTCAGAATCTTGTATCACTACCATTGTAGGTAAATCGTCGATGAGTTTTTGAGTGAAGTTCAATTTACTTAACGCAACTTGCTCAGCCTCTTTTCGTTTTGAAATCTCACGGTTTATGGTAATCCGCCAGCTAACAAAATAAATAATCGAAATACAGATAAGAATTAAGGTTAAAATTGCAGTTGTATTAACGGTGGTTTTGTCATATCCACGCTCGATATTAAAAATACCATGACGATTGACAATATGATTGAAGTCATTGCTCGTTAGTGTTTTGAAAAGGCTTTCAAGTAAACTGACTAATTCAGTAAAGTTTTTATTCACAAGGAAATAGATCGGCTGATTATATCGGTATTTAGGGTTGATATAAAATTCGCCTATGTAAAACTGATTCAATTGATATGCCGCAATGCTTTGCGGTAAGATAACACTATCAATCGTGTCGTTCCTCAAAGCATAAAAAAGTGTCACAATTGAGCTAAATGACACCGTTTCTAAATTCTCAGCACTTGGCAGCTTCTTTTTTGGATCTGCAAACAGATCTATATAACCAATACGCTGAGTTTTACTCGAACGTTTAGAAATTAAAACCATTTCTACGCTTACGTGCGGCGGTAAAGCAATCAAAACACCTTCATTAATTCTTGTTGGTGTCATCGTCGGAATGAGATCGATCTTATTCGCTAAAAATAATCTTTCTAATTCTTTGGAATTTGCAGCAGGGATATATTTAAACTGGAACCCACTTCGTTCAGATAGTAACTCAAGGGTATCATTTAAATAGCCTGTAGCTTCGCCAATTTGATTTGTGTCATTAATTGGAAACAAACCATCAATAAACGAGAACGTAAGTAAATAATTATTGTTGCCTTTCACACTTACTTTATTGAATTCACGTTTGAATTGACTATAGGCTTTTGCGGCCAAATATTCTTCACTTGCCGAACTTTCCCATAATTGTTTCGTGGTTGGAGAGATAGATGCTAAAAAAGAATTAACTTGATTACGTAAAGCCGTCTTCTGTTGGTTGAACATGACATGAAATGTTTCACTAGAAAGCCAGATAGGACTTACAACTTTAAGACCGTCTTTACCACGATTTTTTAACTGATGAGACAAAACTGAATAATCACCTAAAAAAGCATCAAATGAGCCATCCGCCACTTTTTTAAACGCATCATCTGGTTTTATAAAGCGATTTATATAAAGCGCCCCATTTTCTGCTAGATATTCGCAATGCGAACTCCCAGTGATACAAACCCATCGTAAACTAGCAAAGTTCTTTAAGGCACTATTCGCAATAGATTGATTTACAACTATTCCTCGAGGACCTTCCATAAAGGGTGTTGAAAATAAATAATGTTTTTTACGTTGCGTGGTTTTATTCAATCCAACCGCAAAGTCTATTTCACCAGCTTTAAGTCCGTCCAGAAGCTCGTCAAGACTGTCGTAAACTCGGTACTCTAAATCGGCACCAGCTAAACGCGCTATTTCGTTACTGTAACCAACAATTACACCAGTATATTGACCATTTGCGTCTTGGGTGTGATAAGGAAAAAAATTATAACTTACGATACCCGCTTTGAGTTGCGTCGCAGAAGCAATACAAGAGAATAAAAGCGTAATAGCATAAAGGTAAAAGAGAAATCGTCGTTTCAGAACTAAACCAAGCAAAAGTAAATAACTAGCTACATTCTAGCAGTGAAATTTAAATACTCAATTTTTGTTTAAAACTAGCTACTATAAAAATTAACAAATAGATGATTCGATACAGACGTACAGTCGCCATTCGAATAAAGATTGCGTTAATTATTTAAAAATAGCATGCGCATATTTTCCACCTCTAAACTATTGCAAAAGCCAATGGGTATGAAGTAAGAAATAATCAAGAGCAGTTAATTAAACTAAAAAAACCCACTTTAGTCAGTGGGTTTTTATTGTTATTTACACATTAAAAGCTTTGTGAGTATCGGAAGTACAATTGACGACCAATATCAAAGCCACCGTAATATGAATAAGTAGAACTTGGGCCTGAGTACATAATAGGACCACGTTTATCAAATACATTGTTAGCACCAATAGAAAGCTTAGATTCCCATGGCGTATTATAAGTGAACTGTAGGTCGTTAAATGTAGTAGAGCCTACTTTATTTTTAGGCACAACTACACCATTAGTCCAATCACGTTGGAAGTTTGGATCACTACAACGGTCTTCAAAATAACAGTCCTCACGCATTGAAGAGAAATAACGCATCGCCCAGTTTGCACTGAAATCTCCATACGTCCAATTCAAGCCAAAGTTAGCACGTGTTCTAAATGTATCTCCATGACCTACATCTGATTCAACTTTAGTTGTTGGATCATTTGTCGATTTTGAATCATATTTTAGTAAGTATGTGCTATCTAGAGTTGCACGGAAGTCACCAAAACCAGTTTCAAATGCATATGCTAATGATAGATCAATACCTGATGTTTCAGTGAAACCAGCATTGCGCGTACCATATGTTAAATCGTTAACAATTGAGTTGTTCGGATCACGTGAAAACATTGCACATCGTGATTCATCACCGCCAATATAACAATCTTTTAAGATCTCATTTGGTGAGTCAGAAACTACCGTGTCAGTGATTTTAATACTCCACCAATCAAGGATGATATCAAGGTTTTCAACATAACTTGGGTTGTAAACAAAACCAACGGTTTTACTGACAGACTCTTCTGGTTGTAACAGTGGATTTGAACCACTATTGAATGGCACTGGTGTTTGAGCTGCAGGGCCAGTCGTCGGCACAAAGCCTTGTTGTAACTGACGGTAATCAGCTGGTACATCTTGTAAACAGCGCGCAGAGCCAGCTGCTGTACCATAAACTGAATCACATGGATCGATAAAGCCTGTTGTAAAAGTTTGAGAACCACCACCATACAAGTTACTAATTGTTGGAGCTCGGAAGCCTTCAGCCCAAGTACCGCGAACCAATAAATCATCAGTTGGACGCCACTCAATGCCTACTTTACTGTTCGTTGTATCACCAAAAGTACTGTAATCTGAGTAACGAGTCGCAAGACTAACGTTTAGAGACTTAGCACCAACAACATCAGATAAAATAGGAACATTTAACTCTGCGTAACCTTCAGTAACATCGTAACCGCCACCCGTTGCACCAGATGCAAGAGTAGTACTTTGACCGAGTTGCGCTAGTGCATCAGGATTATACTCACCCGACTCTTTACGATACTCAGTACCAACAGCGAAAGTTAATGAACCTGCAGGTAACTCTGCAAGTAAACCACTTATGTTAGCAAAGTACATTGTTGTTTGAGTTTCACCACGATAATGCAGTGTAGGATACAAGAAGTCTTGTACATCAGGATCTGCTAGCGAGTTTTCAACAGGCCCTGCACCGAAGCCTGCTAAAGGATTCCACGCAACACACTCAGCTGATGAAATTGGATCATCTTCAGTACCACACTGAACTTCTCCCGATGCGTTTAAAAATGAAGGGCCAGTAGCGGCTTCAATAGCAGGCTTATAGAAGTTACCGTTGTCTACTTGAACAGTTGTGCTCTTGCTGTAAACACCACCAACATCCCAGTCAAAATAACGATTAGCTAACTCGAAAGAGCCTTCTAATGCGGCAGTAAAACGTAAAGTATCTTGATTACTTTCAGTTGTACGTGGAACTTCCCAACCACGACGAGTAAATGAAACATCTTCGCCAACTGGGTTAAAATAGCTATCACCACTTAACACAAAGCCATCTGACGCTGATTGATATGGATAACCTGCTACCTGACGTAACGCTTCACGTTCACTATATCCGATATCACTTGTAAAACTTACACTATCAGTAATATCGTAGTTAGAGCTGATATAAAGAGAGCGTGCACTTAAAGGCGTTTCTAAATGCATTTGGTCAATTGAATTACTTGAACCATTTTCATAAGTTTGCGGTTCAAAATCGTCAAAAGATGAAGCATTGCCTGGGCGCTTAGCAACCCACCATTGATCATTATAATAAAAACGACCATATTGACCCACTAAAGTACGGTTATTTGGAATATCATAACCTGGATATGACACTTCTGAGAAAGAACGGTCTCTCGCCCATACATCACTTTCATCACGCCACTCAGCACCTAAAGTAATTGAACCCTTTTCTCCCGAAAAGCCAGTGACCATACTAATGTTTTTCTTCTCACCATCACCATCGTCATAGCCACCGCCGTATACTGTGAACTCAAGACCTTCATAGTTTTTACGAGTGATAATATTAACAACACCAGCCATTGCATCTGAACCGTACATTGCAGACGCGCCATCTTTTAACACATCAATACGTTCAACCATTCCCATTGGAATAGCCGAGATATCTTGATAACCAGAGGTAGTAATACCCAAACGCTTACCATTGATTAAAACTAAAGTACGGCTGGCTCCTAAGTTACGAAGGTTGACGTAGTTACCACCCACATTCTCACCAGACACTAATGGCTCAGAACGACTGATTGGCGGTGAACCAGCTGCAGACATATTTTCAATCAAATCAATAACAGATGTGAAACCTTGATTAGCAATATCTTCACGACTTATTGTTTGGATTGGTTGTGCTGTTTCAAGGTCAGTAGAGCGAATACGTGACCCCGTTACTTCGATACGCTCTACTTTTTCTGCACCTTCATCTGCAGCCACTGCAGAAACTGAAAATGCTGACGTTGATGCTGCGCCAAAAGCAATTGCTAAACGCACTGCTTTTGAAACTTTATTATTTAACATTTGAATCTCCCTGGTCATATCCATGTTATGACTCTATTAATTTATTTAAACCCATAAAAGGTACTAGTACCCTTTAAGGGAATTAAATACTAATAGTATGGAGAGTTTTTGGTCAACAGCTTTTTAACTCATTATTTTCAATGTAAATTTTTTAAACAAACAACATCCCACAATTAGAGATAATAAGTTTACATAATTTAAAACCACTCATTAACAAATAAAATTAAAAGCATAAAAAGCAGGTGAAAATGGTTTTTTTATAGATATAAAATAAAATTTTTAGATTTACTATTCATGTGAAGAATTAACAAAAAAGACTTTATCGCATTAAAAAAATTAAAAAATAATTACCAAATTGTTTAAACCCAGAAAAGGCAATTACTAACTTAAAAGTGGTTGCAAAAAACCGTAAATTGTAAACAAAAAGAAAAGGGGTTAACAGCAATGTGGTTTTTTAAATCTACTGATAAATGAGCTTTTGTCAGTATGATTATTTCAAGTGACTTTCGAGTTATAAAAACTTACATACTCCTAAAATCAAGAGAGCAACAGTTAAGAAAGCAACCACATGGATAGGAAGGAAAAAACCTCATAAGATTTATGTGGTGAGCAAATGAAAAAACCATTTAAAAATTCATCATACTGGTATTTAAAAAGTAAAAAAAAAAGCCACTCTAAGAGCGGCTTTTAAATCGTTTAAGTTACTAAATTAGAACTTGAATGTTGCACGTAAATAAACAAAGCGATCCATGTTAACGTCATACTCTGTTACAGAGAAGTTGTTAGTTGAGATAGCTAAGTCATTATTTAGGTACTCAGGAGATGGCTCTTTTGCAAATAAGTTTTCAATACCTAGAGTAAACTTAGTATTATACGCATCCATCGAGTAACCTACTGAAACATCGTGTACTGTGTATGAACCGATTTCTGCCGCCATACCTGGGTAGAAAGGTGTGTAGCCTAAAACGTCATAGTAGTTTTGCATACGATCTACATAGCGAGTTTGCCAATGAGCATCAAAGTCACCTAGTGCCCAATCAAGTGCGAAAGTACCTTTATACTCTGGGTAACCAGCATCACCATATTGGATACCAACTTGGTCTTCACCATCAAACTCATTTGTCATTACGTAAGAAACGTCTAATGAAGTACGGAAACTACCATATTCAGTTTCGAATTTATACGCAGTATAGAAATCGATACCTTCAACATTGTAAGTACCAGAGTTTTGCAGGAAGTTACGTAAGTCAGTTACGTTACCATTAGCATCACGGTCGATGTAGTCACAAGATGCTTCATTATCACCTGTAGCACATTCATTAAGAATACGTGAAGCACCATATCGACCGATAGAGTTAGTTACTTCGATGTCATAATAATCAACAGTAAATTCTAAACCTTCAATTGCGCTTGGGTTATAAACAAAACCGAATGTTTTAGACTCTGATTCTTCCGGTTTTAGATCCGGTGAAGAAACATTCGTGATACGGATTTGAGTATTAGCTTGGGCGTAACCATTTGGTACACCAGCACAGCCAGGTAAATCAGGAGTAGACCCATCTACTGAGTTACACGGGTCAGTAAGTGTAGGATATGAATCCGAGTTACCAGCGTATAAATCAGAGATAGATGGAGCACGATAACCTTCAGCCCATGTACCGCGTAACAATAGATCATCGATAGGACGATATTCAACACCAACTTTAGCTGTTGAGTTGCTACCGTATGCACTATGGTCTGAGAAACGAATTGCAGGAGAAATTGATAAGCCATCGATTACAGGAATTGAAAGCTCCACATATGCTTCATCAAGACGGAAGCCACCAGAAGTTGCATCACGTTGGTTACCTGAAGTTTCACCGCTTTGTGTTAATGGATCTGGAGTGTCATAGCCAGATTCTTCACGGCGCTCAAAACCAACAGCCATACCAACAACACCTGCTGGAAGCTCAAAAGCATCGCCTGCAAAGTTTAATGTGTAATCTTTCAGTTCAAGACCTTCACGAGAAACACTATCAAAAGTAACATAATCGATCATTTCTTGAGTTAGTGAACCTGCTCCGCCAAATAGATTTAGAGGCACACAAGAAGTCGCAGCATTACAGTTATCGCCTAAAGCTTGGTTGATACGAGTCAGGTTTAATAGACCTGTAGTATATACATCTTGGCTATTCTTACCATAGATGTAAGATGCATCCCAAACCCAAGAAGTGTCGCCGATACCACCTTCAAGACCGACCATTGCACGGTATGTAGTATCATTTTGACGATAAATACGGTTACCAGCTTCAACAAAACGACGTTGACCAGCAAACGGGACATAACCTTCTACACCAGAGCGCGCAGCATCACCATAAAGTGTTTCACCGAATGGGTTATAAATGTTGTTTTCATGAATATCAACACGGCTGGCAGCTGCACCAAAAGATGCACCTATAGTCAAAGGCATTGCCGCAAGTAATTGAGATGATTCACGATTAGTCATCATGAAATCTGAAACAAAGCGAACATCGTCGCTGATGTCATAGAAAGCTTGAACGTAGAAACTATTACGCTCTTGCGGTGTAACTAAATAGTTTTCTGGAGCGTAGTTGTATACATCACCGTCACGATCACGGAATGAATCAAGACCAACAGATGAACCGGCACCATTAGGTACTAGATCAAAACCTGCATTTGATTCACCAGCATTGTTCTCAGTGTAGCCTTGTGCAATTAATTGATTACGAAGATCAGAGCTAATAGAGTTAGAGTTCAGGCGAAGGCGGCCTTTTTCTGTAGTAGAGCTGTTACCCATAGAAGAAATGTCACGGTCACCTGCCCAGATTTCTTGTTGAGTTACGTGGCTTAGATTTAGCATTAAACCACCACGTTCAGAAGTAGTACCAACAGTCAAATCAGCAGAGTACTGACGACCATCGTTGTACTTCATATTTTCACCGCCATAAAGAGATAGCTCAACACCATCGAAATCACGGCGCGTGATGATATTTACAACACCAGCAATTGCATCTGAGCCGTAAATAGCTGAAGCACCATCTTTAACTACCTCAACACGCTCTATTGAGGCAGCAGGGATTGAGTTTAAGTCAACAGTTGAGCCTAAAGAAGAAACCCAGCGCTTGCCGTTAACTAATACTAATAAACGTTGCGCACCTAAATTTCTAAGGTCCATATTGGTAGCACCATTACCACCGTTATTGAACGCTGTGTTTAACGCAGCACCAGCTGCAGGAATTTGTTGAAGAATATCACCAATGCTTAATTCACCGGTTGCTGCAAGATCTTCACGGCCAATTACTAAAACAGGGCTCGCACTTTCTAAATCGGTTCTTTTAATACGTGAGCCAGTTACTTGAATACGTTCTACTTTTTCAGCGCCTTCTTCAGCAGCAATCGTGCTTGCTGAAAATGAAGCGGCTGAAGCTGCACCAAAAGCAATCGCTAAGCGAACTGCTTTCGAAACTTGATTATTTAACATTTGATTCTCCCTGGTCATATTCATGTTATGACTTTATTAATTTATTTTTAACTCTAATGGGCCACAAATAACCCTTTAGAGGTAACAAATACTAATAGCAGGCAGAACTTTTGGTCAACTTTTTTTTAACCTTTGTTTATAAAGAAATTTTATAAAATTCACATTTAAAAAACAATCCAAAAAACTTGTAACTTTAATGTTTTCAATAATTGCAAAAAGCAAGACAATAACCACTTAAAAAGCAATTAAACTGAAAAAAAGATGCAAAAAACACAACCACCCAAAATAATTAATTTCATTTTTTAGAACAAAATAATTATACAAAAAAAGAATACACTGAACTAGAAAAGTAACATTGGTTTTCTAAACACGCTGTTTATTTTGCCTTTAAGGATTATCATGAATTACATTTACTTCCATGAATATAAGTAGCGAGAATGTTGCAACTTTCATAACCAAGAAGCTGACCATCCTCCACTTCGATACTTAAAGCTTTTAATTGTTCTAAAATATTTTTTGTGTTTTTAGCAGCTGCAACTAACTCAGAAAGTCTTTTAATTAACAAATCAAGTTCTTCCATAAATAAACGATACGCTTCTTCAAAGTCTAAATTCCCGTGTATATTTTGAAGTAAGAATTCTATAAAAGCTGGAAGGTTTGTACCTTTCAACGCTTCTTGCTCATACTTAAAATGAGTGATTACCTTAGCTTCAATCTCTTCAACAATTTGCTTTGATAGTAAAAGATTAGAAGAACGAACCGATTTGACGAGCCTTATCAAGTGATTTTCAATATCACTTTTAATGAAGTTTGCGGCCTTTAAAATTTTTTTGTTTGGTTTAACAATTATAGACTCTGGATGATGACAAACAAATGTGAAAGATCCACCACTTGAAAGTACACGATAGATTTCATCAATACTTTGACTAACTTGACTATACTCTAATGAAAATTGCGCTATTACATTGGAAAATGCATTATCATTGAATGGTAAGCACTCGACCGAAGTCTTAGCTAAAAAGGTACCATTAATGCTTTGGGTGACACCTTTGTGCATCTCAGCTTTGTCTATTCCATAACAATTAAACTGATTATTATTTTGAATCAGTTCTATCAAAGCGCCATTTCCAGTACCGACATCAAGAACAGTTGAATTTTCTCCAAATTTTTTAGCTGTAGCCTCCCAAAACTCCTTTAACTCACCTTCATAATTCTTTTTAAACCCACTCCCGAAAGACGTTAAGTGACCTCCGCTCCAATACTCGGACCAATGACTACTCATTATTCACCCAACTTTAGCTGTAATTTTTTATATATGGTCATTTTATAAACTTACTAATAAAGGCCTCAGGGTACTTAAAAAGCCCCTAACGGGGCTTAAAATTTAAAGTGATTAGTATTAGAAGCTTATGCTATAACCAGCAAATACTTCACGACCAATATGACCTGCATAATATAAAGTATCGTCATTCCAAAACCCGTCATCATCTTTAACAACACCTTTGTCGAACAAATTACGTGCGCCTAAAGTAAATGTGCCAAATGATTCTGTGTAATACTTAATATTGATATTATGTGTTACATATGTTGGATCGTGATTCTCACCTTTGTAACGGAAGTTTTCAGGGTTACCGTCACCTAGGTCAAGATACTGATCTTCATATACCGATGAAATCAGGTCAGTTGTCCATGCAACAGATAAGTTATCCATCGAATAATTAATGTTAAACTGCGAGCGCCAATCAGGTGTACCTGGCATACCTATGAAGTCTTGAGAAGGTCCTGAAAAGTAAACATCCCCAGCAGATTCAAGCAAGTAAGTTGTTGTATTTCCGAAGGTAAAGTCACCAAAACCTGTTTCAAGTTTATACTCTAAATTTAAGTCTAAACCTTTTCTAGACATATATGCGCCATTTTCAGAACGTGTAATCACGTCACCTAAAACAGCACCATTTTCGTCACGCTCTAACTTAACACCTGGGTATTTAGCCATCAGGTCATCAAGTTGACCCCCAACTTCAGCATTAATTAAAGACTGTACAGTAATAGATGAGATTACGTTTTCAACCTCTAAAGAGAAGTAATCTAGTTTTACTGCAAAGTTCTCAATACCTGAATAAACAATACCCGCATTGATATATTCTGATTCTTCAGGACCTAACTCGTCATTACTTTGAATTAAGTTATCAAACTGACGAGATTTACATTCTGAGGCAGAAATTCCTTGAGCTTCACAAGCTACATAATCTGTAGCACTTGTTGCACTAAACGAAGTTGCGGCTAGCAATTCATCAAGAGATGGAGCGCGGAAACCTTCTGAATATGAAGCACGTAATAAGATGTCATCTGTTGGGCGATACTCTAACTTAACGCTTGGATTAGTTACTGAACCAAAATCGCTGTAGTCATCGCGACGCAAAGCTGCGCTAACGATTAAATTATCAGTGAATGGCATTGAAATTTCATAGAAGAAAGCTGTTGTGTCACGCTCACCCATTGCTGAGTTACCTGCTGAACCACCTATAAGACCAGCTTCAGATTGTGCATCATACTGCGAATCAAACTGTTGATCGAAATACTCACCACCAAAGTAGTGCTGGATCTCACCGCCTGCTAATTCACCTAAAGCAAAACCAACACCAAAGAAGTAATGATCCATTTCGTTTTGGTTTTCAGTATAAGTTGTTGAACGAAGATTATTAATACCTTCTTCAGAACCTAAATCAATGCCATATTTCTCATTGTAAGCTAAACCTGAATAGCTCAAGTAGTAACGACCTACTGAACGGTAGTCTAATTTAGCTTTATGATATGCGAATTCCCAATCTATTGAGTCACCTGCGATACCTTTTAAACCAATCATATAGTCTTGCTGGTAATCTGTAACAAGACCATCGCGATTACCAATACCGTACCAGCGGAAGTAGCCAGTTACTTCTTCATCATATGGATTGTGCTCATTTCCAGCAGCCATATTATTCCATTTAGCTGCAGGCGGAGCGTAACGACCAAATGAGTCATTTCGGCTAAGCATAGCACGCGCATATAACTCAATATCGTCCGTTATATTATAGTTTGAGCTAACCATAATTGAGTCTTTGTTAGTCGAGGCCATGTTAGCTGACACATTAGCGTATGCATAGCCACACACCTCACCGCCACCAACACCACCAAGAAGTGAGCCTTGGTCTAATACCCCAACAAAACCAGGTACAGAACTTGCTAACTCATCACATTTCGCTGAAGCAACAAAGCCGTCAGGGCCTAAAATAGTTGCGCCATAATAACTTACACCAACTGTTTCATCATAAATTGAAACTAGGCCATCACCATTAGTATCTTCCCAAGAAGCAGCTGTATACTCACGATCTTTATCGAATATTGCGCCTTGCTCTTGATGGTCATAGACAAATGTAATGTTACCCTTTTCAGAGCTTACACCAAACGAAACTGACATTTGTTTAGTATCGGCACCTTCATTTGATGGACGACCGAATTGAACATCAAAAGATGCACCTTCAAAGTCTTTTTTAAGAATGATGTTGATAACACCCGCAATTGCGTCTGAACCATAAATAGCAGAAGCACCATCTTTTAGAATTTCGATGCGTTCAACTGCAGCCATTGGAATCGAGCTCAAGTTAGCTGCTGAACCACCTAGAGAAGGTGAACCGGCAACACGTTTACCATCAACAAGTACAAGAGTACGATCACTACCAGCACCTAATAGACTAACTGTTGATTGCGACTGAGCTGAAGAGCCTGAGCTTGGAACAAATGAGCCGAAGCTGTTAGAAGTTACACTGCGTAGAGCATCCGCAACTGAGATACGCCCCTGCTCTTCAAATTGAGCTGTTGTAATCACTTCAACTGGGCTAGCGCCCTCAAGGTCTGTTCTTTTGATACGTGAGCCAGTAACTTCAATTCGCTCAACCTTTTCAACCTCATTTTCATCAGCAGCAACAGATGATGCAGAAAATGCAGCTGTCGATGCAGCACTAAAAGCAATCGCTAAGCGAACAGCCTTAGAAACTTTATTATTTAACATTTGATTCTCCCTGGGCCACATAGTGTGGCTTTTTTTAGCATAAGCTTGTTTATTATTTGTTACCGCAACTGTGCTGCGGCCAACAAATAATAAACAAATCAAAATAAATTTCCAGGGTTTTATTAATAAAAACACAACAAAAAACACAACAAAAACCCAAAAATTAACAAAAAAGAATTTGTTAAACTGAAACAACTACAACATAAACATGAGGTTAAGGAAGAAGATACAAAAAGAATATCAAATGAGAATTATCTGACCATTGGGCTGAAAGGGATTGTTACAAACTAAATCATTAACAATCACCCTCACAATTGGTAATAACTGCTTATTGACATAAACTAAATAGTCATAATTATGTTTACCCATGTAGTACTCGACACCCTGAGTTGTATAAACATATTCAATTATTTGACCACGCTGAAATGCAAAATGTGGGTTTTCAGCTAAATACTGCTTAGCTGCTTTTGCATGAGGAGGGATGTTTTTTTGATAATCAGCTAGGTGCCGGCCTAATCGTTTGCGATACACGAGTAATGAGTCAAACTCTCCCGCATAGAGTTTTTTAACGTACCTATCAAAGGCTTGTATTATTAATTCTTGACTGTAATTTTCGGAGAATAAAATCTCAAATAATTCTATTTGAAACTTGTGGGCAAGCTCTGTCCAATCACTCCTAACGGTTTCCATACCTTTGAAGACTAATTTTGAGGTGCCATCTTTTTCGACTTTTCCTACATAGCGCTTTTTAGACCCTGTTGTTTTTCCTCTAATTGTGGGCATAAAAAATGGGCTATAATGGGTTTCGTACTCGATCTCTAAGAAACTGTCTATTCTATAATCTTGCTGTAATACACGCTGCCAGCGTTTGTTAATTTTTCTTGCCAGTACCGTACCAATTTCATTACAGTTTAGTGAATTTAGATCATCATCAAGCTTAACAAAAGTCGAATCTGTATCACCATAAATGACTTCATAACCCCACTCTTCAATCCATTGCTTGGTTGTTTGCATAATTTCATGGCCGCGCAAAGTAATTGAACTCGACAATCGCGGGTCATAAAAGCGACAACCTTTCGAGCCAAGTACACCATATAAACTATTCATGATGATTTTGATTGCTTGAGAGAGCATAGGTTGTTTTTTGTCTTTTGCTATTTGTCTGGTCACTGACAGCTCACGAATAAGCTCAGGTAAATGATGCGCAGTGCGTGAAAAGTGCGCCTGATTAAATCCTTCGATTGCATTATCTGGACTTTTTAAACCTTCAATAAGACCGAGAGGGTCTATGCAAAATGTTCGCATTATTGACGGATAGAGACTTTTGTAATCAAGCACCAAAATATTCTTATATAGGCCAGGCTGCGATGACATGACATAACCACCAGGGCTATCAAAACTTAAGCCATGATCGCCTAAATTAGGGGCTACATAGCCACTTCTATGCAGTAACGGCAGATAAAGGTTAGTGAAGGCTGCAACTGAGCCGCCCATTCGTTCTAATTCAAGCCCTGTAAGCTGGCTTCTTACAACTGCAAAATCAAGTAACTTAAGTTTCTCAAAGATCCTCATCACTAAAATACAATCTTGCCTGTTGTAGTTAGCAAGAGACAGTTTGTCTTCATTAAACTGGCGAATAATTTCTTCAAGACGATTATCTGTATTTATTAGCTTCTCTTCGCCAAGCTCAATACTCGCTACATTGGCAAGACTAAAACTATCGTAATGATAAGTAGCGTTTTTTAAGGTATCAATACCATCAACAACTACGCGTCCTGGTATTGTAATACGGGTAAAATTACCTTGCCGCAGCTGCATTTTTTCTTTATTGCGGCCAAGCGGCAATTCGACACCGAGTGCTTCTGCACGGGCATGTAACACGCTGAAGTCAAACTCAATCACATTCCAGCCAATAATCACATCAGGGTCCACAGTTTCAATATGTATACAAAGCTGATTGAGTAAATCAATTTCATCTACACACCAATGAAGATTAAATTCAAGTTCACTGGTATCTTGTGGCTGGCCTATCATCAATACGGTATCTATATTTGCCCCAACTAGACCTATTGAAAATAGCACTCCTTCACCATTACATTCTATATCGAGTGACAAACTTGAAAACTGCGGTGTAAAATCGCTATTTTTTTTGAACTTAGTATCCGTTAAAACAGGATATGGGTGGCTTTTTATTTGTCTTCCTTGAGCCCAAACTGCCCCTTTAATGAAACGTTCCATTAAAAATCTATCTATAGGACGAATATCATCTTCATATACTTTTATATGCTGTGCTTTGAGTCGTTTCGCAGCATTGTAATAGTGCTTTAAAGAAGAAAAATAACAAGAAACAACTTGTTCCTGCATAAAGCTCTTCAGTGCCACAGGTTTCATTTCACAAAAAATACCATGCTCTGAAAACACTCTATTCGCAGCGTCTATTTGTGATTCATTAATAAAGAACACTGCTTTTTGTGGTGTGCTTATTAATTTAACTGGCCCTTGCTTAGATAAAATCCACACCACAATCGAAATACCCTTAGCACTATCGTAGCATTGCGTGGAGAGAATAAAGCCGGAGGCTAACTGCATGTAATTAAACCTTTTTAATATAATTTAGGCATATCAGTTAAGCAAAGCTAAGTTGATTAACTAATTAAAGTAACAAGTCGCTTGTAGTTGCCCAGTTAAATCTCTAAAATTCATTACTGTAATTATATACATACTTTAGGTTTTCTGGGCATGCTTTCTGATTCTTTAAAAAAAACAATTCGGCAAATTCATAAGCATGTTGCTGATAACCTCACCGATTATCGCCCTCGAAGCAGTCAAAACTATTTAGTTGCCGAGATAGCAAAAACTCTGGCTGGCGAATATCACAAGAGCCAACGAATTTGTGTTATTGAAGCAGGCACCGGGACCGGAAAATCGTTAGCGTATTGTTTAGGGGCATTGCCTTTAGCGATGGCCAAGAAAAAGAAATTAGTGATTTCGACGGCAACCGTTGCTCTACAAGAACAGTTAATTAGTAAGGAGCTGCCTTTTTTTAAAGAGCACTCTGGCCTCGACATCAAGTTTGATTTAGTGAAAGGTCGACAGCGTTATATCTGTGCACAAAAACTGAGTGCCGCCGTCAATGGCGACAGTCAAACGCAAATGGAGTTTATGCCGACCCTATCATCGCCCCTTTCAGATATGGAAACCAAATGCTTAAAGCAACTTTATGATGCTTATTCAAAAAAGCAATGGCAAGGCGACCGCGATAGCTGGGCTGATACAATTCCTGATAAAGTGTGGAATTTAATTGCTTGTGATAAGCATTCATGCCAACGACAAATGCGCGCTCATCAGCTCTGCCCTTTTCATATGGCACGTCAGCGTCTGATGCAAATGGATGTGCTAGTGATCAACCATTCTCTATTACTGGCTGATCTTGATTTGGGTGGCGGTAAGATTCTACCTGAACCTGACGATACGATTTATGTTATCGATGAAGCACACCATTTAGCGCACATCACCCGCGACTTCTCTTCTGCCGCAGCAACCATTAAAGGCACCATAGACTGGCTCGACAAGCTGGTTAAATTTGCCGGCAAAATGGCCAATGTGCTCGTAGGTCAAAAAGCGATTGGGCAAAATTTTAAGCTCAGTGACAGTATCAATGATGCCGGTAAAAATTTAAAAGTAGTGCGTGATATTCTTGATAACGCAGACTTTAATTATAACAGTGATGACACCTATCGTTTTGAACATGGTGAAATCCCAGCATCTTTACATGCCAAAGCAAAAGATATTAGCGATGCCACCCTTGATGCCCTAAGAGCACTCAACAAGATGCACGATACCTTAGTGCAAGACGTAAGTGATGGCGATGTAAAACCTTATATGGCCGATCCAATCTTGGCTGAAAGTGGTCAGTACATTAATCGTCTAGAGTTATTAAACAAGCTGTGGTTTAGTTACGCCACAAAAGGCGAAGGTATTCCCCATGCGCGCTGGATCAAACGCTTAGAATATAAGAACCATCACGACCATTTACTTAGTGATTGCCCTATTGAAGTTGGCTATTACCTTAAAGATAAATTATGGAATCAATGTGCGGGTGCCGTGCTTTGTTCAGCCACCTTAACTGCATTGGGTTCATTTGATCACTTTGCTTATGAATGCGGTCTTGCCAAAGAAGAAGGCGTAAAATACATAAAAGTCCCTTCTCCATTTGATTACCCTAAACAAGCGACGCTGCATATTCCTGCAAGTCATATTGAGCCAACCGATAAAGCGTTTAGTGATCACTTAGCTGAGCAATTGCCCAAATTCCTTGATGATAAAAAAGCAAATTTAGTGTTATTTGCCTCTTATTGGCAGATGGATCATGTTGTTAAAGCATTACGTAACAAAGGAATTGAGGTCTTAGTGCAAGGAGAAATGTCTCGTGAAGCCCTGCTTAAAAAACATAAAGCCAATGTGGATTTAGGCCGTGCTAGCTATTTATTTGGCACTCAAAGTTTATCTGAGGGTCTTGATTTACCAGGTAAATACTTAGAAAACCTAGTAATTACAAAAATTCCATTTGCGGTGCCTACCTCACCAATAGAAGAAGCGCAGGCCGAGTTTGTGCAAAGTAAAGGTGGCAACCCGTTTCTTTCGATAACCGTACCTGATGCGGCAAAGAAATTAGTACAAAGCTGTGGTAGACTGCTGCGCAAAGAAAATGATCAGGGTCGCATTACTATCCTTGATCGCCGACTAGTGACCAAGCGATATGGCAAAGCCATGCTCGATACCTTGCCACCTTTTAAAAGACAAATTGATTATTAATGTTTGAATTAGCTTTAGACCCAACAACCTGGGCACTATTATGTGCAGTTGCACTAGCAGCCGGCTTTATTGACGCAATTGCAGGCGGCGGTGGCATGTTAACGGTACCTGCACTATTAACCGCAGGTTTGCCGCCTCACCTCACATTAGGTACCAATAAACTTGCAGCAAGTTTTGGTTCATTGACAGCCAGCGTAACGTATTTTCGTAAAAAGTTGTTCAACCCACGGTTTTGGGCTGCGTCCATTTTAGCAACAGCCATTGGGGCGCTCGTAGGTACTTTAGTGGTAGATTACTTAAGTATTGAATTTTTAAATAAATTACTACCGGTGGTGATTATTTTAGTCGCTTGTTACAGCTTATTTGGCAGTTTAAGTACAACTGAGCATAACGAGTTACCAGAGCTTGATAGTAAAACTAAAGTTAAACAGTGGCTGCAAGGGCTTGGACTTGGGTTTTTTGATGGTTTAGCAGGCCCCGGCACTGGCACATTTTGGACCGCATCAAATAGCCTTTTATATAAAATGAGCTTATTGCTTAACTGTGGTCTTGCCCGCTCAATGAATTTTGTTTCAAACTTTATTTCATTGATCACTTTCGTTGCACTTGGCCATGTAAACTTTCTACTTGGTATCACAATGGGTTTTTTCTTGATGCTTGGAGCATGGTTAGGAGCACATTCTGCAATAAAGTTTGGTAGTAAAATGATCCGCCCAGTGTTTAACACTGTGGTTATAGTGTTAGCATTAAAGTTAATCTATGAGGCTTATTTATAAATGCAATCGACTGCTTTTGATAAACTACGTTCACAAATTGAAAGGCTCAAACAATTGGCCACACAATTTGATAAGGGTAATTTATTTGCTAAAAATCGCTATATGCAAGCCCAGCCAAGTTTGTTTGATAAAGCCGTGTTTAGCACAAAAAGTATGAAGTTAGCCGACTATGTAACCGAAATCGAAGATGAGCTTAACAGCCTGCCGCCAGCTGAGCATCGCCATGCTTATCAATATGCGCTTGAGCGTATTGCCATTCAAGTCGAAGCGGTATTCAATGTAATCAAATCAACCCCAGTATGGGCTAAAGAAAATAAATACAGCTTTAAACCGAAAGCTAAGCCACAAGTTTATAAGCAAGCAGTAAAAAAAATCATGCAGTCATCCCATGAGCTGTATGACGAACTAAAACAAACCCATGAGTTTGAACGCCGCTTAGTTTTGATGATCGAAGAGCGAAAACTTAAGCTCGACGCTGCAAATGCACAGCAAGCAACCGAAATTAATAAAGAAATATTAGCTTTACATGCAAGACTTGGCCGTTGTCGAAAGGCTATTTCAGCCACTGAAGACAAAATTCAGCAAGTCGAAAAGCAACAGCTGAGATAATGTTTTACTATCATCCAAGTTATTCAGCGTTAACTTTACCCGAGCGTCACCGCTTTCCCATTGATAAATACCGCATGTTAAAACAGCTTGTTAGCAACTTTATTGATGAGCAGCATTTTATTACCCCACAACAAGCCACTAGAGCGCAGCTTGCTCTGTGCCATAACCCCGAGTATGTCGACGCTTTTTTAACTGGTAGCCTTGATAGCAAAGCAATTAAAAAAATGGGCTTTCCTTGGTCCACTGAGTTGGTTGAGCGAACACTTTACTCTGTTGGCGCAAGTATTCAAGGCGCTGAGTTTGCTTTGCAACAGGGTGCTGCTTTTAACCTAAGTGGTGGTTATCATCATGCTTTTACGAGCTATGGTAGTGGTTTTTGTATTTTTAATGACTTAGCGATAGCCGCAGCACACTTAATTGATTCAGAGCAAGCCGACACCGTATTAATTTTTGACTGTGACGTCCACCAAGGGGATGGCACAGCCGAAGTTACACAAGCACATCCCCAGATCATTAGCTGCTCTATTCATTGTCAGCAAAACTTCCCGCGTATTAAACAGCAATCAAACTACGATTTTGCGTTAGAGCATGGCACTACAGATGATGAATACCTAGAGACAGTCAAACAAGCTTTAGCCTTAACAATTAGGCTCCACCAGCCAGATATCATTTTGTATAACGCCGGCGCAGACATCGCAACAGATGACGAATTAGGACACTTTCAAGTGAGTTTAGAAGGCGTGTATCAGCGTGACCATTTTGTATTAAACCAAGCCAAGGAAGCAAAAATCCCAGTGTTTTCAGCCATGGGCGGTGGCTACCAACGAAATGTAAGCCGTTTGGTTGAAGTTCATAGCCAGCTTTATAGGGCAGCTGTCGATTTATTTTAAAGCTTGGTATACACTAAAAGTGACTTTTAAATAAGGCTAACTTTGTATGAAATTGCATGACGACATTCATAATTACTATGAAAAATTGGTTGTCGAAGACATCTCAAAACGAAACTTAGAAGCGACCTATAGTGATGATGTTATGGCAGATTTATGCTGCACAGTATTAAATCAACTGCCTGCTCGTTACATTCGCTACGATGTCGATATGGAATTTTATTTACCGCAAAAAGAACGTATTAGAATGGAGCAACAAGTGCAAACAGCTATTGATGTAGCGATCAGCCAAGTCGCTAAGAAAAAGGAATTGCAAAAATGAGTAGTGAGTTAGAAGGTGCGCCTAACTATATTAAAATTGCCGTTGACCTTATTATGCTATTAGAGCAAAACGATGTCCCCGCCGAAGATGTATTAGCAGCTTTAGAAATCGTTAAGTCTGATTTCGAAAAGAAACTTCCAAAATCAACCGATTAATAGTCCGAAAATGGCGAGTATTAGAGCAGAAATTTGTTATGCTCAGGTTTTATAATTCAAGAATGTAAAACCATGTCATTGCCAAGTTTATTACGCTTATTCATCCTTGCTGCTATTTGGGGCGCTTCCTTCTTATTTATGCGCATGGCAGCGAATAGCTTAGGCCCTGCAGTATTAATTGAGTTAAGAGTTGGCTTTGCTGCAATAACACTGTTTATTTTTGCGATGTACTTACGAAAGCAACTCGCTTTCACGACCCACAAAAAGCATTTTTTCATTATTGGCGCACTTAATTCCGCCCTTCCCTTTTTATTGTTTGCCTATGCAGCGCAAACAATTAATGCCTCAACCTTATCCATATTAAATTCAACGACCCCTATTTGGGGTGCCATCGTTGGTATTGTATGGAGTAAAACGAAACCCACCAAAAGTATGTTACTTGGCTTGCTATTAGGTTTAACGGGCGTAGCCATTTTAGTAGGGCAAAATAGCCTGATTATCGACACGCAAGCAATCACAGCAATTGTAGCTGCATTGTGTGCCTCGCTCAGCTATGCCATTGCATCTCATTACACAAAACATGCACCTAAGTTATCTGCTTTTGATAATGCCCATGGCAGTATGTGGGCGGCAAGTATTATGGTTCTACCGCTTATTTTTGTTATTCCTGCCAGAGAAATACCAAGTAATGAGGTGATGCTTGGTGTGGTGGCACTCGGTGTACTATGTACTGCGGTGGCATATATCCTGTTTTTCCGTTTGATTGATGACATTGGCCCAACCTCTGCGTTGACTGTTACCTTTTTAATTCCATTATTTGGCATTGCTTGGGGCAATTTAATTTTAGATGAGCAAATTGGACCTAATACCTTGGTTGGCGCATTGTGTGTTATCGCGGGTACCATGCTGGTCACCGGCTTTATTCGTATCAAGCCATTTTTAAAACGAAACACCTTGTAACAGAATCACCTTTGCAATTAAAAAATCAGGCTATAATCTATACATAATTTTTAAATAATAAGGAGAGTGCTATGTCAGGGACAACCATGGTGGTATTGATTGTCTTGATTTCTGTGGGTTCAGGTGTGATTTATGATATGTATAAAAAAAATTAGAGTTTAAATCTCGAACATTAAAAGACAGCAAAGAAGCGAACGAACATGTCGCTGCAGTAACAAAAGAGCTTGTAGAGCTAAAAGAGCGTGTGCAAACGCTCGAAGCCATTGTTACTGATTCAAGCTACAGCGTAAAACAAGAAATTAATAAACTCTAATTAAGTTAGCTCTTATTAAGTTAATAATGCACTGTATTGTTCAAGCACTGGCTGATAATAATCAGCGTCTTGATTTAACATACGTTGGTAATGAGCACATAATTGCTTCAGATAAGCTTGGTGCTCTTTACTTGTTAGCTGCCACATTTGCTGGCCAACTCGAGTGATCGACTGCGAAGCAGACGCACTCATGGCAATAACTTCATAAAATCGTTTGTTTTCACACACCAACTGCTCAGATACGAGCCCCAATGGCAGTGTCTGCAAATAGCTGCGAACTTGATAACTGTGATGTACAGGGCAAACAATAAAGTCGATATGCGTATTTGGCTGTTGACTAACAATCTGCGCTAAAAATCGCACTAATAACTCACCTCCCACCCCCGCAATAATAACAAGGTGACGCTTTTTAGGATCTGGTGAAATCATTGCCACATCTTGGCAATGTACCTGCCAACGGCCGCGTTGCTCACTTGTGGCAAAACGTTCGAGTTTATCACTTAGTACCTGCATCAGCTCAGGCACAATATCAACGAAATGTATAAACTGGGCTTTATTTTGCTGTAATAGCTCAATCCCTAACAAACCGTGATCGCAGCAACAATCCCAGATTTCGTCATACCCAGAATCAACTACATCAACAATGGCTGAAAGTCGTTTACTCAGTGCCATTAGTTTGCTGTTTTATAGACTAACGCTTTTAAGCTGCGATCACTGTCAACCTCAATAAAGCCATCAGTAGGAGCTAATCGCTCAACAAAACTAATTGCCCCTTGTGTATGATCGCTAATGAGATCTTTAAACGCCTGCTCAGATAGCTCAGGGCTATTTGCACACAGTAACAACTGGGTGTTTTCATTTAGCAGCTCAGGTAAACGACGTAGGATTTTTTGATAATCCTTGGTCAATATAAAACTGCCTTTTTGAAAACTCGGCGGGTCTACGATGATCAATTCATACGGTGCTGATTTTTTAAGCTTACCGAATGATTTTAGAATATCGTGCGGAAAATAACTAACACCTTGATCAAAACCATTTAGCTGATGATTTTGTTTACCTGTTCGCAGCACCCCTTTATTCATGTCCATATTAATAACTTGGTCTGCCCCCCCCTGCATTGCTGCAACAGAGAAGCCACACGTGTATGAAAATAAGTTGAGCACTTTTGCATTTTTACTATTAGCTTGAACAAACTCCCGGCCACGGCGCATATCAGGGAAAATCCCAGTATTTTGGCGACTCAATAAATCGACTTTAAACTTAATACCATTTTCACTGACATGGTGCTCTTGGGGTAATTCACCATGCATAAGCGCGTTGCGGGTGTTAATGCCGCTACGTTGTTGGTAAACCAATGCACCGACAAGCGCTGGCGCATTCTCTTGCGCCCATTGCCACAGGGCATCAGTTAATTGCGCAAGTACTTGTTCATCTATTTCTTGATATGAAACTAAAAAGAGTGCTGGCGGATAAAAGTCTAAGTTTATGTGGCTCAGCTCAGCGACTGAGTGACCACGGCCATGGAATACACGACATAATTCATTAGCAGCAAGTGGCGCCTCTGCTAAAGCATTTAAAATGGCAGAAAAATCGTTTGTCATCATCTTTAGTTAATTAACTGTTGTTGTAATTCGTGAATTTCATCACGCACAGACGCCGCTTTTTCAAACTCAAGATCGCTAGCATAAGCATGCATTTTCGCTTCAAGAGCTTTGATTTGGCTGGCAATATCTTTCGCGCTGAGCACTTGTTTAGACTCTTTACGCACTAACTTAAGGTTGTCTTTCGGGCTTGCTTCTTCGCCCACATCCATAATGTCGGTAATACTTTTAACCAGTGCTTGTGGCTCAATACCATGTTCAAGGTTATAAGCTTGTTGTTTTTCACGGCGGCGGTCTGTTTCATCAATGGCTTGTCGCATTGAATTAGTGATGCGGTCGCCATACAGAATTGCTTTACCATTTAAGTGACGCGCAGCACGCCCTATGGTTTGAATAAGTGAACGAGTCGAACGTAAGAAACCTTCTTTATCGGCATCAAGTATCGCCACCAGTGAAACTTCTGGCATGTCGAGACCTTCTCGCAATAAGTTAATGCCTACTAACACATCAAATACGCCAGCACGTAAATCACGAATAATTTCAACCCGTTCAACAGTGTCGATGTCTGAGTGCAAATAGCGTACTTTTACGTCATGGTCATTGAGATAGTCGGTTAAATCTTCTGCCATACGCTTAGTTAACGTGGTTACAAGCACCCGCTCATTCACTTCTACTCGTTTATAGATTTCTGAGAGTAAGTCATCAACCTGGGTGCCCACAGGGCGTACTTCAATTTCTGGATCAATAAGCCCGGTTGGACGAATGACCTGCTCTGCAACCTCCCCTGATGAGCGCTCAAGCTCAAAGTCACCAGGTGTTGCCGACACATAAATAGTTTGCGGCGCAATGGCTTCAAATTCTTCAAAGCGTAATGGGCGGTTATCTAACGCTGATGGCAAGCGAAAGCCATACTCAACAAGATTTTCTTTACGGCTTCTATCGCCTTTATACATAGCACCAATTTGCGACACAGTAACGTGTGATTCATCAATAATCATCAATGCATCATCAGGTAAGTAATCTAATAATGTCGGCGGTGGATCGCCCGGTGTTCTGCCAGATAAGTATCGCGAATAGTTTTCGATGCCAGAGCAATAACCAAGCTCGGTCATCATTTCAATATCGTACTGGGTGCGCTGAGCAATACGTTGCTCTTCCACAAGTTTGTTGGCACTGAGTAACTGAGCTCGGCGGTCTTTAAGCTCATCTTTAATTTTATCAATGGCATCAAGAATTTTTTCACGGGGTGTTACATAGTGGGTTTTTGGATAAATAGTCGCACGTACAATATGCTTTTCAACTGCTCCTGTAAGCGGGTCAAAAATACTTAAGCGCTCAATTTCATCGTCAAACATCTCCACACGCACAGCGTAAGTATCCGATTCAGCAGGAAATATATCGACCACTTCGCCACGTACACGATAAGTACCGCGGCTAAATTCAATATCATTGCGTGTATATTGCAATTCAGCAAGCCGACGCAGCATATCGCGCTGATCGACGGTTTCACCTACTTTTAGTAAAAGCATCATCTTCATGTATGAGTCAGGGTCGCCCAAACCATAAATAGCAGACACCGAAGCCACAATAATGGTATCACGTCGTTCAAGCAGCGCTTTGGTGGCACTTAAACGCATTTGTTCAATGTGCTCATTAATAGACGCGTCTTTTTCAATAAAGGTATCGCTGGCAACAACGTAGGCTTCTGGCTGGTAATAATCATAATAAGATACAAAATACTCAACCGCATTATGAGGGAAAAACTCTTTCATTTCACCGTAAAGCTGTGCAGCGAGTGTTTTGTTGTGTGCCATAATAATGGTTGGCCGATTCAAATCATTAATGATATTGGCCATGGTGAAGGTTTTACCGGTTCCTGTAGCCCCTAATAATGTTTGATGTGCAAGCCCAGCCTCTAGGCCATCTTTTAACTGTGCAATGGCCGTTGGTTGGTCACCACTTGGCTGAAACTTAGAAACTAGTTGGAAATGGTCGCTCATGAATGACACTCCTTCATATATGACTCACTTAACCCATCAACTTCTTTGATAAACCATTTATAGGCAACCATTGCAGTAAATAAGTTACCAATCGCGGCACCAATAAATAAACCAGTTAAACCTGCAATTTCGCTGCCTATATAAGCAAAAGGTACATAAAAAACAAACAGACGTACCACACTTAAAATCAGGGCATTCATTGGTTTATGCAAGGCATTAAATGAAGAGTTAGATAAAATAATCACCCCCTGCAGGCCATAACTCAGTGGTAAGATATAAATGAATAACTTAATCACATCCATTACCGCTTGCTCTTTACCAAATACATCCGCGATAAAGCCAGAGGTTAACAGCAGGAAAATATAAATAGCGAACTGCCAAATCATCACGAATTTCAAGGTTTTTGAGTAAGCTTCTTTAACACGTTCAAACTTACCTGCCCCAAAGTTTTGACTTACAAATGGTGGAAAGGTCATCGATAAAGCAAGCACCACAAGGCTTGCGATAGATTCAATGCGACTGCCTACACCAAACGCTGCAACCGCCTCAGGGCCATGCTTAGCTACTAATGCCGTCATGACCGCCATCGCTATTGGCGTCAACATATTTGCGCCTGCCGCCGGTAAACCTATTTTAAGAATTTTACGCACTGAACTAACTGCTGTTTGCTGACCAGCATGCAGACTCAACAAACCGTTCTTAATTGCCAGAATATATAAAATAATAATTACTGCAACCGCCCAAGCAATAACACTCGCAATAGCAGCCCCTTGTATACCTAAGGCTGGAATTGGCCCAAAACCAAAAATTAGTACCGGATCTAAAATAGCATTTATCAGCCCCGCTCCACCCATAACAATACTTGGCGTTTTGGTGTCGCCGCTGGCTCTAAGCACTGAATTGCCAACCATAGGGGTAATTAAAAATACACTGCCGATGAACCACACGCTCATGTAGTCATGAATAAGTGGCAAGACTTGCTCACCTGCCCCTAATAATTTAAAGATAGGCTCAATATACAAATAACCTAAGGCAGAAAGGCAAAACACCATTACAACCGACACCAGTAATGACATACTGGCATCAAAACGAGCTTCATCTAACTTATCACTACCAAGTGCTTTAGCAATAACTGCGGAGGTACCTATCCCTAAGCCGATTGCTAAACTAATTACAGTAAAGGTAACTGGAAAAGTAAAACTTACTGCAGCTAATGGCTCGGTGCCTAACAAACTGATGAAGAAGGTATCGACTAAATTAAACATCATAAGAGTGATCATTCCGAAAATCATAGGAATGGTCATTTTTTTTAAGGTCGGCAGAATTGGGGAGTTTAAAAGATCAGGTTTAGTTTTGCTCTGCGGTTTCACGCTCATAAGAATTCTTGGCCTCTTTATATGAGCCTATAAGTTTAAAGCATCCTTCACTTGCAAGCTATGCTTTATTCGCAGAATCAAAATCGATGTACAAAACTATAACTTTTGACGCTTTGACATAAAAATAACCACTAACCCTTATAAAAAACAATATAAAAACAAATTTAATAGCTTTATTACAATTAAATGGCACTATTCGCTGTTTTTTTACACAATAAATAGCATCATTTCATCGTCACGAATAAATTTACTTATCAATTCAGCATCGCTTCAGATAAAAACACTAACACATTGATTTAAAATGAATTAAAAAAACTTAATTAAACACTTGAAATTGCTGGAGCGCCCTAAAATCCTAGTACTATAGCTGTTCTTAAAGTTTAATAAACAGAGTTATCCACAGAAACCGTGGATAACTCTCTAGAAGCCGCAAATATAAAGGCTTTGAAGACTAGCTTGAAACTGATAAAACGAATAATAGTGAAGTATCCCGTTTTGACCCTTTTGTAAGCTTCTAGAAAAGAATGTGTAAAAAATGCTCTCCCCTTAATGGAAAGCCAGCATGAAACATAAAACACGACAACACACTATTCAGTAACTAACTGATATGTATACCTAAAAATAAATTTAGTCATCCTCGACAAACAATGATGTCGATGTGCTTCATAAAAAAAGATGGAATATTCGCCATCTGTAGTAAAAAAATACAAGAAAAAAATAACACCTAAGGATGGCCTAATAAAAACTCTTAGGTTTGATTTTCTCAATCACAAGAAATTATTGCATAAGTGATGATTTCCTCACTTTAATAGAGAATATCTGAACAAAGAATGGTTTTTTATATTTTCAATTTGGTACTACTGCTCAAAAAGAATGCAAAAAAGTCATCTTTTCGACATAGCTAGTCTTCTAAAAAACAAAAAACGCTGCGCTTTTCAGCTACATTTTGCTCAGATCGAACATAAAAACATCGAATAAGCTTCTTTTTTGAATTTATGAAGTTTTTATGTTGACACTTTGCAATGCTGTCATTAATATTTCGCCCCGTTGAAAGGCATGACGCTTCCCCCTTAGCTCAGTTGGTTAGAGCGACGGACTGTTAATCCGCAGGTCCCCCGTTCGAGTCGGGGAGGGGGAGCCAAGTTTTTCAATCATAAACGATTCCCCCTTAGCTCAGTTGGTTAGAGCGACGGACTGTTAATCCGCAGGTCCCCCGTTCGAGTCGGGGAGGGGGAGCCAAGTTTATGAATATGATTGTTCCCCCTTAGCTCAGTTGGTTAGAGCGACGGACTGTTAATCCGCAGGTCCCCCGTTCGAGTCGGGGAGGGGGAGCCAAATCATAGCACCGCACTACTCTATTTAGTTCCCCCTTAGCTCAGTTGGTTAGAGCGACGGACTGTTAATCCGCAGGTCCCCCGTTC
>NZ_JAKGBH010000056.1:0-27622 GCF_021532515.1 Pseudoalteromonas sp. PAST1
TCAACTGCTTGTAACTCATGGTAAATGCTTCTGTTTGTTTGGCGACGATAGAGTACCACCAACAGGCAGTTGATCTCTTCTCACCGTTTAACCATGAGTGGTGCACTTATTATCTGAATTCGGGACTCAACAACAGATACCATTTAGCAAAACAATTATGACGCAGCTAGAACAAAGAAAGCGAGTCGCAAAAGAAGGCGTTGAAAGGCAGCAAGAATTACTTAATACGTATAAAGATTATAAAAGCCGCGGAATAGTCCCCGTTTCTGATTTAGCAAGCGCAATAGCTGCTTTTAACAGTGCTCAATTAAGTTACGAACAGACAAAAGTTGATATCTTGCGTGAGAAAGAGCGGCAAGAAATGGAACGCTTGTATGGATTAAAGGGGCAACGCTATCAAGATCTTTCAATTGAATTTGCAAAGTTGTCTGCACTGCAACAAAACCTTGTTGTTAAAACTCCGTTTTCGGGAAATATTAACGATATCTTTGTGCAAGATGGTCAGTTTGTAGATCAAAACTCACCATTATTTTCAGTAGATACCGGCAGAGAACTAAGAGTTCATGCTTATCTTGCACCAAAATTTTTGGAGTATTCAAAAATAGGTCAAAAAGCGACTGTAAAACTTCCAAATGGTAAAAAATTTGATGCTGTAATTAATGAATATACAGAGCTTACAAGTAAGATACCCCCGCAGCTTTCAGGTCCATTCGAAGGCGAAAAAGCCGCTTTAAAACTTATTTTGCAAGTAGATATTCCAGCAGAATACCATATAGAAGGATTACCTGTAGAAATTCAATTTGATCGCATCACAATGAAGGGGATGTCAGATTTATTTGCCAAACATTAAATAAAAAAAGCCCGGTCAGAACACACAAGAACCGGGCTTTCGACAACAATTTGGTTGGGGGAACTGTTACAGCGCTAGGTTTTGTTTTGCGCGACTTAAGTTGTGATTAACAAGTTCATTTTTTGAAATTTGCACCGCTTCATAAAAGTCAGAAAGTGCAGCAGTATCTTTTTCAGACATGATGCGGGCAACACCACGGTTACTAAGTGCAAACGAAGTTAATTCGCGGCGTTTGTAACCTGGTACCTTACTTGTACTTAGAAGAGAAATTGCTTGTGTACACAGGCTTTCCGCTTCTGAAAAATTCTTTTCTTTAACGCTTAATGCACAGCGGTTGAAGGCAGTTTCGTATTGGCTAGTTGCATTATCGTTCGTTTGAGCTTGCTCAATAACCATCAGTTTATAATCAGCTTGTTTGGCTACTGCCATCGCTGAGCAAGTTAATAAAGAGCTAAGTGCAATAGTGGTTACAAGTGTTTTTAACATGATAGTTTTCCTCTGAATAAGTTGGTGTTTCTTACCAACGAGTGAACTTTAAAATATTCCCATAAGCTAAACAAACGATTAAATTAAAACTGATAGATGAAGAAATTTAATCTATAGAGTAATTACTCAGGATTCGGAGTTTTACTGTGATGTAGAGGAGGTGAAGTTGTTTTATTCCTGTATTGAAAGTTACAAATTAGCTGAGTTGAGTGCTGATAAATTTAATGCTGTCTCTTATATAGAAATGTTATTTGGGTCCGTAAATTGTGGTTTTAAAATATATTTAGGTCAAAGGGGCACAGTCTTAATATTTGGACAGTAGCAATTGGTTAGTAACTTTGTTAAAACTAAACATCTTAAGTAACAAGAGTTTATTGTGGTACGCAGACTAGCAATAAATTCATAATTATCATGATAAACCGTAAGAAGGAATACTGGTGCAAGGATATAGAATTAGCACAGACAAAACTGATCTTGATTTTGAAGTAATTTACGGTTTTATTTCAAAAAGCTACTGGGCGTCCGGAATACCAAAGCAGACGCTAAAAAAAGCCATTTCAACTAAGCCATTAACATTAACCTTTCGTGTGCAACAAGTGGCTGCGTAAATTGCTCTTGTTATTAACTGAATTATTTACGTAATTGCTTTGTATACTTCCCAATCTACTGAAAATGACACCTTTTGATTGTGATCTTTGTTTTCCGAAATAAAAGCTAATGTATCAGGTTTTTTCTTTGGTAATGCGGGTGAATTGTGAAACCCATTTCCAACAAACCTAAAACCATGCTCCCATAATAATTGAGCAGATTTCCAACCACTTAAGTCTGATTTTTGTGGTGATTGAAATTGCCTACCCATAAATGCCATCTTGTTACCGCAGATCATGCATTTATGCGATAGTACAGCTTCTGGCAAGTGGGCACTGTATTCTTTAATATTATTGGTAGCAGGCTTCTTAAAAGAAACTCTGCAATCAAAACATGCAAACTTAAATAAAAAGCTTTCCATTAAGTTGTGTCCTCCGTGTTATATAAAAATATGGCTCAATCAAGGGCAAAGGACCTTTCGCTATGCCTAATTTTTCTGCTGGTGTTTTACCATTATTCCCAGTTAAACAAAAGTTGTAATAGGCTCTTAGTATCTGCAATAGCTTATTTATTCTCTCAGGGTTGTATGGCTGCTTTCATGTCTATAAGTACACAGTGTTAGATGACGATTGTATTAGGCGATCAAGTATAGATACTCTTCATCTTCATTCTCATAGCCATTAATGAAGAACACACGTTTACGAATTACATTTATCTTATGAATTGGCACGTTAAGCTATATTCAGGATGTCTATTTGTATATTCTGGTGATTTAAGATCATCTTGTGTAATAATTCGTTTAGAATTATAGAAAATTTACAACAATTTAAAGGTTACATGGAACCAACTACTTTTATTTTGTAGTGAACTTGCGTTTGATTGCAGTGTTATCTTATACAGGCATTAGCAAATTTAAGGACAGAATTATGAAAACAGGACTCTTATCAATCGGGTTTTTAATTATATCAAATGTAAGCTTTGCTGACTGTAAAGTTGAGCTTGAAGAAAGGTTAAAAGACGATTTGAGCCTAACATACCAACAATTTGATCAGACGTACGATGCCGGTTTTAGATTGTTAGAAAAATCAGGTTGCCATGCTGAAGCTGCCATTCTGATAAAAAGTTATATCTCTCATAATAATTCAAATGAAAGCTCATTAACTTGGCATTTAGCTCAAATGGAAGGGTTAGCGGGTGACTATCAACAAGCGGTTTTTCACGCTAAAAAAGTATTGGATCCCGATGAAAAGCTAAGTGGTTCAAAAATGTATTGGAATGACTTTGTACTAGGAAACATCGCTTTTTGGAATAAAGACAAAGCAAAACTAAAACAACACATAGCAAATATTGAAAAGGGGCAAAGCTTTAAACCTAACCAGATAAATCTGAACTACTTGAATCAGTTACTCAAACATTTTGATTTAAGTTACAAACAGGCATTGTCTGAGCAACCAACCACTTAGACATGAATTATCGAATCTTCAACATATTCGACTTTATCCTAACAAATAATTCTGACTATAATTATGCAAATATTCTCTAAATTTCTTCTACTCTCTATCTTCATATTTGGTGTGCTTTCATTTAATGCGCTTGCTAACAAGCAGTCAGCTGATTTTGAAGTCATTAATCTCGCTGATGATTTTTATACTTTATATCAGTCAAGCAAGACGTTGACTGCAGAAAATAGAGCAGAGCAGTTTTCTCAACATTTCACCTCTCAATTTGCGCCTTTTTATAGTGACAAAAGCTTTGTTAAAGCTATTGAGGGTTTCAGTGGAATAGAAGAAGTATATTTTTCAAAAAATAGACGTTTATCTAAAGAGTTAAACAGCAGTATGGAATCATTTATTGCTACTTTCCCTGATTTCAAATCTGAAACCCCCATTTACATACTTCACTCATTAGGAAGGTTCAATGGGGCAACGCGAGAGTTAAATGGTAAGACTTACTTAATGTTTGGTGTAGACCTTATGGCCAAATATCATACCTGGAAAAACGATACGCCATTCTTTCATCACGAGTTATTTCACGTTTATCATGAAAAATTATTTCAATGTAAGGATGAGCTATGGTGCTCTATTTGGACTGAGGGATTAGCTACTTACGTTTCACATAAATTAACTCCGTCAGCCAGTGATGATGAATTGATGCTAAACATACCTAGCAATTTGGTGAAAAAGATTCGCGCAAGGCAGCTCGATTCTTTCGTTGACCTTAAGAAAAAGTTTTACTCAAAAAAAACTGAAATATATTCTTCATTTTTCAACTTCGCAAAGGACGAGACAAAGCTGCCATACCGAAGAGGTTATTACCTAGGTTATATTTTAGCGAAAGAAATTGGCAAGAATTACAGCTTAGAGCAATTGGCTAAAATGAATAAAAAGACAGTAGAGAGCCTATTGCTAAAAGAACTTGATTTATTGATAAAAGCGGAAGACTAAAAAACGAAACACCTAAACGACAAAACCCAGCCGAAGCTGGGTTTTGTGACAACACAATTCTGTGAGAACTTATAATGCTAAGTTCTTTTTCGCACGCGTTAAGTTGTGCTCTACTAACTCGTTACCTGAAATTTGTACTGCTTCGTAAAAGTCAGACAATGCAGCAGTGTCGTTTTCAGACATGATTCGAGCTACACCACGGTTGCTTAATGCAAATGAGGTTAATTCACGACGTTTATAAGCAGGTACCTTGCTCTTGCTAAGCAAGCTGATTGCTTTAGAGCAAAGTGTTTCAGCTTCTGTAAAATTCTTTGCTTGAACACTTAACGCACATTGGTTAAATGCTAGTTCGTATTGGCGGTTTGTTTCTACTGTTGCTTGTGTAGATTGATCAATAACCATTAATTTGTAGTCACTTTGATCAGCCACTGCCATAGCTGAACAAGTTAATAATGAGCTAACTGCAACGCGTTTCATAAGTGTACTAAACATAATCATTTCCTCTATTTGAGTCGGTATCAATCGCCGACAAATGAACTTTAATTGAACACTGCAAATTCAACAAACGATAAAAAATGACCTAAAAGATGAAGAAATTTAACCTATAGACTTTAGTCTAATGTAATGAATTACTCTTAAAGCCGTCAGCCGTCAGCCGTCAGCCGTCAGCCGTCAGCCGTCTGATCTGACTCCGATTGATCTGACTCCGATTGATCTGACCCCGATAAAGCAGATACGGGGTTAAAATAGGTAATGTTTACGATAAAGAACAATAAAGGAGTTGAGTACGCAAAACAAACAAATTGTTGTTAATTAAAAATAAAATCGGTACTTTATGATGGTATGTGTAGTTGATGACTTAATTTATTCAGAATAAGCGTATAACCATGAAACTGATATTTGCGTTGTTACTTTTAGGGCCTGTTATTGCCAATGCAGCTGAAGATAAAGTGGCTGTTTATCTTAATTTTGAGCAGGCTTATTTGAGCAATGATGTATCTTTGTTTACGCCATTATTAAGTAAAAACTATACGATTAGACAAACATTGCATATTCCAGGCATAGGGTCAGATACTGTGCCTGTTACTAAAGCACAGTTACTTGAAGGCATGAAGCAAAATCCTAAGCCTAGTTCATTACCGCGCTCAAAAGCTCAATCAGTCAAAGTAGAAACAATTTCATCAAATCAATTCTGTGCAAATTCGCAAACTCTCGATCAAGTCGTCGTGGCAGGTAAAAACTACGAAGAGAAGGAACTGCGCAAAGCCTGTTTTAAACATGAAAATAACCGCTATGAAGCTATATCACATACCATTGATGTGTATTATCGAGAGCTTTGATTGTGATAGTTAACATTCTGAAGTTTCCGTGTATCAAATAAACGTACTAACTGATATTAATTACGGACAAACCCTATAAATGAGATAAGTAAATAAATATGAAAAAACAGTTAGGTTTAGTAGCTGGAGTATTTTTAGCATCAACAAGTTGTTTCGCAGCTGATAGTTTTCAAGTTGAAACATCTGTTTATAAAGCGAATGAGCTACTAGCATCGCCAGAAATGCTGGTGGAAGAAAAACAACCTGCGAGCATCTCTATAGGTGAGGGGTTTAGTTATGAAGTTAAAGTTACACCACTACAAAATAATACGGCGGCTATAGAAACATCTATCACACTCGCTGGAAGATCTTTTGCACCTTCTTTTGTTGTGGAATATAGTAAACAGGCTTCTTTTGAAATTGGTGAAAACAAAATGAGTATTTTAGTCACCAAATCTAAAAGCTAATTTAAAGATAAATGACCCTCAACAAAATTGAGGGTCTTTAATCTTTTATTTTAGATGTTTGAAAGTATCAAGCATCCATTTTATAAATAGCTCTAATTGTGCATTAGTTTCACTAGGATCGTGTTGCACTAAGTAATATTTATCTTTCGTTTTTAATGGCATATTGGTGAAATTAAATAACCATTGTTCATCAAACCAAGTCTGACTGATAGGCAAGGGGATTAGGGCAATACCCATACCCTGTTGCGCGGCACGTGCCACACCAAACATACTATCAACCTGAATAATTTGTTTTGGTGCAAAGTCATCAATACCAGCATGCTCTGCCCATTGGTGCCAAGCCCAAGGACGCGCTTTATGAAGTATAAGAGGAACTTCATTTAAAGCCTGAAACGGGTTTTCTTGCCATGCTTGCCAGTTTTCTTTATTGCAAGCTGGTGTATACGATAGCGAAAATAGCTCATGTACAACGCCTTCGTGCGGTTTAGATGAAGACAATACAATCGACAAATCGCTTTGCTTAGTCAGCTCTTTACGCGTTTTTAAGGTATTAAGCTGTAAGTTTGTATTTGGGTGCTCACTGGTCCATTCGCTCAGTTTTGGCATTAAAAGCTCACTGGCGAAAAACTCAGGTAACGTAATACTGATCGTAACGTTCTCTTGTAACTGACTAAACTCATTAATGGTTTTTTCTAGCGCTTTAATAAGCGGTGATACAGAGTCATAAAAATTCTTACCAGCCGCTGTTAGGCGAATTGAACGGGTTTGACGTTCAAATAGTTCAATACCCAATTGTTCTTCTAATTGTTTGATCTGATGGCTTACGGCAGACGGTGTAAGGTAAAGCTGGTTTGCTGCATCTTTAAAGCTAAGGGTACGAGCAGCAAAACAAAATGAGCGTAGGCCACGAATAGGTGTTTGCATAGTTAATTTCAGTAAGTCTCAATAGCGCTTGTTAGTTAATTAACTGCTAAGCAATTATTATCCCAAAATGTAAAAAAAATAGAGAGTAAAGAATGAATATAGCTAACTCTTGCCATATTGTATAAAAAACAGCCTTTAATCGCTCGTTTAATCTATGTTTAGGCAAATGTTTAGTAAAAAAGTGATCTTAGCAGTTTTAGCTATTTCGTCATAGTCTCAGTATTAGATACTGCCAATTCACTAAAGCAGGGCATTTTATACTATTTATGTGACAAAATGGTGCGGCGAAAGGCTGACTTTAGATAAAAAAAATCCCTCTTGCGAGGGATTTTGGGTAACTCAGCGCCATTGGCACTGGGAATGAGGTCGGTACATGGGATGTGAGTGGTTTAAAAAACCATCTCTGGAACATCACCTTCAACAAGCAATTTGCCTGCCGTTTTGCTAATAATTTCATCTACCGACACGCCTGGAGCGCGTTCGATTAGATGAAATGCGCCGTCTTTAACTTCTAGTACGGCTAAATCAGTTACGATTTTCTTTACACAGTTAACCCCAGTTAGCGGTAAAGTGCAACTTTCTAATAACTTAGAGTCGCCATGCTTGCTTGCATGAGTCATCGTAACAATAATATTCTTCGCGCCAGCAACGAGGTCCATCGCGCCACCCATGCCTTTAATTAGCTTTTTTGGGATCATCCACGATGCGATGTTACCGTTCTGGTCAACTTCAAATGCACCTAATACTGTTAAGTCTACATGACCACCCCGTATCATGGCAAAACTATCTGCACTATTAAATATTGCTGCACCTGTGGCTGCTGTCACGGTTTCTTTACCCGCGTTGATCATATCTGCATCAACTTGGTCTTTGGTTGGGTACGCACCCATGCCTAATAAGCCATTTTCAGACTGCAACATTACTTCGATACCGTCAGGTACATAGTTAGCAACCAGAGTAGGGATACCAATACCTAGGTTTACGTAATAGCCATCTTGTAGTTCTTGTGCAACACGCATTGCAACTTGTTCACGTGATAATGCCATTTTATTGCTCCTTAATCGCGAGTTGTTACACGTTCAATGCGTTTTTCAAAGTCACCTTTGATCACGCGATTAACATAAATACCTGGGGTATGAATTTGGCTTGGCTCAAGTTCACCTGGCTCAACAATCTCTTCAACTTCAGCAACGGTAATTTTACCTGCTGTCGCGGCCATCGGATTGAAGTTCATAGCTGTGTGGCGAAATACAAGATTACCGTAGCGGTCGGCTTTCCATGCTTTAACAATGGCAAACTCACCTGTAATTGACTCTTCTAAGATATATGGGCGACCATCAAATTCTTTAACTTCTTTGCCTTCGGCAACCGGAGTGCCGTAACCTGTAGCAGTATAAAACGCAGGAATACCAGCACCACCGGCGCGCATCTTCTCAGCGAGTGTACCTTGTGGTGTTAAAACAACATCAATTTCGCCATCGAGTAGTTGTTTTTCGAAAAGCGCATTTTCACCCACATAAGAAGCGATGATTTTTTTAATTTGCTTATCGTGAAGTAAAATACCTAAGCCGAAATCATCAACACCGCAGTTGTTTGAAACAACGGTTAGATTTTTAGTCTGTTTACGCTTAATTTCACTGATAAGTCCCTCAGGAATACCACACAAGCCAAAGCCACCAGCGATAATAGTATCGCCATCTTTTAAACCTTCCATTGCAGCTTCATAACTTGAAACCACTTTATCGAAACCGGCCATGAGCCTACTCCTTAATTATTCTGAGTGTTCTTTAGAGCAAGTGATACCTTGCTGACAGGTTGTTTATTTAATGCACTGCAAATAGCCCAACCAGCTTTCGCCAGTCTTTCTAAATGAATTCCATGCTCTATGCCAAGTCCTTGCAGTAAGTAAACTACATCTTCAGTGGCAACATTTCCTGACGCACCTTTGGCATAAGGGCAGCCACCAAGGCCTGCAACAGCACTATCAACCGTTGCTATACCGCGGCTTAGGGCGGTGTAAATATTTGTAAGCGCTTGTCCGTATGTGTCGTGAAAATGTACAGCGAGTTTTGATTTATCAATATGTTGCAAGAGTAAATCTAATAACTCATCTACTTTTTTCGCCGTACCTACACCAATGGTGTCGCCAAGGCTAATTTCGTAACAACCAAGCTCTAATAATCTCTCTGATACCTTTAATACATCATTGTAGTCGACATCACCTTGATATGGACAACCCATGACGCAGCTAACATAACCTCTAACACGAATGTTATTCGCTTTGGCAAAATCCATAACATCCTTAAAGCGGTCAATACTTTCATCAATAGAGCAGTTAATGTTCTTTTGACAAAACGCTTCACTTGCTGCTGTAAAGATTGCAAATTCTTGAATGTCGACTTGTTTTGCTGCCTCTGCACCCCGTAAATTCGGGGTGAGGGCACTTAAGTTAACGTCTGGCAAATTTAATGCGCTTATTACATCGCTAGAGTCAGCCATTTGTGGCACCCACTTAGGTGACACAAAGGCGCCTGCTTCAATATCTTTAAGCCCAGCATCTGCAAGGGCGTTGATAAGAGCGACTTTATCTTGAGCGCTAACGGCGGCTTCATTTTGCAAACCGTCTCTGGCGCCAACTTCTACAATGCGAACAAAATCAGGAAACTGTGCCATTACGCCTCCGGCTCTTCAACAATCGCGAGCATATCACCATGACTCACCAGTTCACCTTCAGCAAAGCAATAGCTGGTTAATACACCATCATGCGGGGCATTAAGGGTGTATTCCATTTTCATCGCTTCAATGATGACAACAGCGTCACCTTTAGCGACAGTAGTACCTACCTCAACTAAATGTTTAACAACAGTACCATTGAGTGGTGCAGCAAGTGGTAGTGCATCACTTTCGTGTTCACTAATATAGTGCTTATCAATCAGTTCTAGCACCGTTTGCTGTGCTTTGTACATCACTGTGATGTGAGAGTCTGTTTGATTAATATGAGCTACAACTTTTTCGCCATTAACGACTAGGTTTGAAAGGCCATTTTCAACCTTGCCCGAGGTTGTATAGTCAACTCCATCTAGGCTGATTTTAAAGCCATCTGAGGTCTTAACAGCATGAACGTTAAAATCTACAAACGGAATTGTTGTTTTAGGGTCACTGTTTAGCATAAAGCCTGTTAATTGTTGCCATGGGCTGCTGCTTTCACCTTTTAGTTGATGTGCATACGCATAGGCTGCCACAACGGTCGCAATAACAGACTGTTGCTCGTTTTTAGCAACAAGGCGCTCACCTTGGTCTTCAATAAAGTGCGTATCGGGTGCACCTGCTTGAAAAGTAGGGTGGTTAGCAAGGTTATGTAAGAAATTAACGTTACAGCTAAAACCTGCTAGGTGGAATTGCTCTAGTGCTTTTGCTAAACGCCCAAGCGCTGCCTCACGGTTATCGTCATGCACAATTAATTTAGCAATCATAGGATCGTAGAACGGGCTAATTTCATCACCCGCTGCAATCCCTGTATCTATACGTACAAATTCAGATTCGTTCGGTGTGAATAGGGCGTCAATGTGGCCAGAACACGGAATAAAGTCATTACTTGGATCTTCTGCATAAATACGCGCTTCAAAGCTGTGACCTTGTAGCTGAATATCTGCTTGGCTAAGTGGTAATGCTTCACCTGCCGCAATATTGATTTGCCAATTCACCAAATCAACACCGGTTACCATTTCTGTTACTGGGTGCTCTACTTGTAAACGGGTGTTCATTTCCATGAAGAAGAATTCATTACCGCATAATAAAAACTCAACCGTACCTGCACCGCGATAGTTAATCGCTTGGGCACAACGTACCGCAGCTTCACCCATTTCTTTACGAAGTGCATCAGATAAACCCGGAGCAGGGGCTTCTTCAATTACTTTTTGGTGACGACGCTGTAAAGAGCAGTCACGGTCACCTAAGTACACACAGTTACCATGGCTATCGGCAAAAACTTGTACTTCAACATGGCGCGGTTTGGTGACATAGCGCTCTAACAGCACTAAATCGTTACCAAAACCAGCTTTAGCTTCACGTTTTGCGCCTTCAAGTGCACCGATAAAGTCTTTTGCGTGTTCAACAACTCGCATACCTTTACCACCGCCACCAAAGGCCGCTTTAATCAGTACCGGGTAACCAATTTTTTCAGCTTCGGCTTGTAAGAACTCAGTATCTTGGTTGTCACCATAGTAACCAGGCACTAAAGGTACATTTGCTTGGTGCATTATTTCTTTAGCGCGGGTTTTTGAACCCATGGCTTCAATGCTTGATGCTGGCGGGCCAATAAAGGCGATATCATTTTTCTCACACGCGAGCGCAAAGTCACAGTTCTCAGATAAAAAACCATAACCTGGGTGAATACAATCAACACCTGCTTGTTTTGCCACATCGATGATTTTGTCTGCCACTAAGTACGAATCTTTACTTGGCGCAGGGCCAATGTGATACGCCTCATCAGCAAGCTTTACGTGCTGAGCATGTTTATCAGCATCTGAGTACACTGCAACCGTTGTTAAGCCCATTTGCTTTGCTGTACGCATAACTCGGCAGGCAATTTCACCACGGTTGGCAACGAGAATTTTTTTCAATGATTTTGTTGTCATAATGGTTCCTATTTCTGCCAGTTAGGGGCACGTTTTTCAAAAAAAGCAGTTAGGCCTTCTTGGCCTTCTTCAGATACACGAATGCGAGCAATGCGCTCAGCGGTTAACTCAATCAGTGCATCATCTATTACGTTGCCAGCTACATCATTTATTAGCTGTTTTGCTGCTTTAACAGCAACAGGACCATTGTTGACAAGGTTTTGTAAGTGTTTGTCGAGCGCTGTTTGTAAATCGCCGGTGATCTGGTGAATTAAACCCAGTTGCTTGGCTGTATGCGCGTCAAAAATCTCAGCCGTTAAAAAATAACGACGTGCAGCGCGTTCACCAATAGCTTTAATGACATAAGGGCTGATAACCGCAGGAATAAGACCCAGCTTTACTTCACTCAAGCAAAATTGCGCATCGTCTTGGCAAATCGCGATATCACAACACGCAATCAAGCCTAAGGCACCGCCAAATGCAGCACCTTGTACGGCACAAATTGTAGGATGCGGACTGGTAGCAAGGACTTTCATAAGCTTTGCTAGCTGCATAGAATCCGCTAAGTTTTCAGCAAAGTCATTGCCAGCCATCGACTTCATCCAATTTAAATCAGCCCCAGCAGAGAAGTGCTTACCTTCGGTTTTTAAAACCAGTGCGCGCACATCGCAACTGTTTGCGTGCTCAATTAAACGGATCAGCTCACTAATGACTTCTTCGTTAAATGCATTGTGTTTTTCAGGGCGACTTAGTACCAGTACAGCCACATTTGATTTTGTTATTTCGAGTGTTACTGACATAAGGCCTCCATTACATTCTAAATACGCCGAACTGCGAATCGCGCTCTGGTGCATTTTTAGCTGCGCTTAAGGCAAGCCCTAATACATTGCGGGTATCAGCAGGATCGATAATGCCATCATCCCAAAGGCGGGCACTGGCGTAATATGGATGACCTTGTTTTTCGTATTGCTCGATAATTGGCTTTTTAAACTCACTGACTTGCTCATCAGTCATGTTTTCGCCTTTACGGGCTAAACCGTCTTGTTTAACTTGTGCTAGAACGCCAGCTGCTTGTTCACCACCCATTACAGAGATACGGGCGTTTGGCCACATCCACATCATGGTTGGTTCGAATGCACGGCCACACATACCGTAGTTACCTGCACCATAAGAGCCACCAATTAACACGGTGAATTTAGGTACATCAGCACATGACACAGCGGTTACCATTTTCGCACCATGCTTGGCGATGCCTTCGGCTTCGTATTTCTTACCAACCATAAAACCAGTAATGTTTTGTAAAAACACCAAAGGAATTTTACGTTGTGCACATAGCTGAATAAAGTGCGCGCCTTTTTGCGCAGATTCACTAAATAAAATACCGTTGTTGGCAACAATACCTACAGGGTGACCAAAGATTTTTGCAAAGCCGGTTACTAAGGTTTCGCCAAAGTAGCGTTTAAATTCATCAAATGATGAATCATCAACAACACGGGCAATTACTTCACGTACATCAAATGGCTTTTTAAGGTCGGTACCCACAATGCCGTAAATTTCGTTAATGTCGTAACGCGGCGGTTTAACATCATCAAGTAACGGTGCAGTAGGGCGCTGATAATTAATTCGTTCAATACATTGGCGAGCAATCGAAAGTGCGTGGGCATCGTTTTCAGCATAGTGATCGGCAACACCTGATGTTTTACAGTGAACATCAGCGCCACCGAGCTCTTCAGCACTTACTTCTTCACCGGTAGCTGCTTTAACCAGTGGCGGGCCTGCTAAGAAAATTGTGCCTTGCTTTTTTACAATAATACTTTCATCTGCCATCGCTGGTACATAAGCACCACCTGCGGTACATAAACCCATTACGACTGCAATTTGTGGAATGCCTTTTCCAGACATACGAGCCTGATTGTAGAAAATACGGCCAAAGTGTAATTTATCTGGAAATACATCATCTTGTTCAGGCAGGTTTGCACCGCCTGAATCAACTAAATAAATACACGGTAAATGACAACGCTCTGCGATATCTTGGGCACGTAGATGTTTTTTCACTGTTAGTGGAAAGTATGTACCGCCTTTTACGGTTGCATCATTGGCGATGATCATACATTCAACGCCTTTCACACGACCAATACCAGCAACAACACCGGCACAAGGAATAGCTTGATCATATACACCAAAGGCAGCAAATTGAGAAATCTCTAAAAATGGCGAGCCTTCATCAAGTAGCGTTTCAATACGGTCACGAACAAACAACTTACCACGGCCTTGGTGGCGCTCAATTAGGGCAGGGCCACCGCCTAAACGGATATCCGCTACTTTTTCACGTAAATCACTTACGAGAGCGGCCATGTTGTCGTGATTTTGCAAAAATTGCGGATCGTGTGGATTTACACTCGATTTTAAAATCGTCATAACAAGGTCCTATCGGCTTTCAGTGAATAATTCGCGACCAATTAGCATGCGGCGGATTTCTGAAGTACCTGCGCCAATTTCATATAGTTTTGCATCACGTAACAAGCGACCTGTTGCGTATTCGTTGATATAACCATTACCACCTAAGATTTGGATAGCATCAAGGGCCATCTTAGTCGCCAGCTCTGCGGCATATAAAATAGCGCCAGCGGCATCTTTACGCGTTGTTTCGCCGCGATCACATGCACGAGCTACCGTGTAAACATATGAACGAGCTGCATTCATTTGCGTGTACATGTCAGCAATTTTGCCTTGAATCAGTTGGAACTGACCAATTGGGCTATTAAATTGTTTACGCTCATGAATATAAGGAACCACAATGTCCATACATGCTTGCATAATGCCAAGCGGGCCTGCAGCTAAAACAACACGCTCATAATCAAGGCCACTCATAAGTACTTTTACGCCTTCGTTTAAGTTACCTAGAATGTTTTCTGCTGGTACTTCGCAATTCTCGAACACTAATTCACAGGTGTTAGAGCCACGCATACCAAGTTTGTCTAGCTTCTGCGCAGTAGAGAATCCTGGTGTGTTACGTTCAACGATGAACGCTGTGATGCCCTTAGGGCCAGCATTTAAATCTGTTTTAGCATAGATAACAAAGGTATCGGCATCTGGACCATTGGTGATCCACATCTTGTTACCGTTAAGAACAAATACATCACCTTTCTTCTCAGCTTTTAATTTCATTGATACAACATCAGAACCCGCATTTGGCTCACTCATCGCAAGGGCACCAATGTGCTCACCGCTGATAAGCTTAGGCAGGTATTTTTCTTTTTGAGCCTGTGACCCATTACGGTTAATTTGGTTAACACATAGGTTTGAATGAGCACCATAACTTAAACCAATCGATGCGCTTGCACGGCTAATTTCTTCCATTGCAATAACATGCTCAAGGTAACCAAGGCCCGCACCGCCAAATTCTTCAGGTACTGTCATACCTAATAAACCCATTTCGCCAAGCTGTGGCCAAAGTTGATTAGGGAAGGCATTGTCTACGTCTGTTTGTTCTGCAAGTGGGGCAATTTCTTGGCTCGCAAAGCTATTAACATGATCGCGGATCATGTCTGCTGTTTCGCCAAGTCCGAAGTTCATTTCTTTATAAAGTGAAATAGTGCTCATAATGTGTGTTCCTGTGAGAGTCTGATGACGAGATTGTTGTCAGGTTATTCGTCTAAATTATTAAGGGTTTCACGACAGCGGCGTTCTGCTGTAACCAATTCCATCAGTACAACTTTAATGTCGTCCATCTGTTGGCTTAGGTCTGCTTTTTTCTCTGCGATAAGGTCAAGCATAGTCACTAGCTGTTTAGCACTTGATTTATCTGCATCGTAAAGTTCAAACAAACGGCCCGTTTCGGCCAAGGTAAAACCTAAGCGTTTACCGCGTAGAATAAGTTTTAGTCTTACTTTGTCGCGTTTTGAATAAATACGGGTTTGACCATTGCGATCAGGTGAGATCAGGCCTTGGTCTTCATAAAAGCGGATAGAGCGGGTGGTAATATCAAATTCTTTTGCTAGTTCGCTGATACTAAACGTTTGCTCATTGCTAGCAGGTTCAACTGCTGCGCTTTCAAAGTTTGTTTGATTGTCTTGTTTCATGATTTATTTACCTCATTCGAATAACACCAATATAAGTGAAGTTTACGTAAAGGTAAAGGGTGATTTGGGAGTTATACTTTAGACTTATAAAGATAACTGGTTGGATTTGTTGAAAAGCTTTATTTATCTAGCCTTGTAAGCAGATGTTCGATTTTTCATACAACAAAATACAGATAAGTTTACAGTTTTACCAGCCGCAAAAATGTTGATTTTAGATTTACGTTGGCGTAAACGTAAATATTATGTATGCTGAATTAAATCGAAATTAAACTATAACAAATTAACTGTTTGGTTACACATGATTTGAACACATGATGATAACCACTTACATGGAGCCAATTATGACTACTGAAGCCGTTGTTATTGTTGCCGCAAAACGTACCCCTATGGGTGGTTTTATGGGCGCACTAAGTGGTGCACACGCAACTGATTTAGGTGCTACAGCTATTAAAAGTAGCTTAGAGCAAGCCGGTTTATCTGCCGATAAGATTGACGAAGTGATCATGGGCTGTGTATTACCAGCTGGTCTTGGTCAAGCACCTGCACGCCAAGCAATGTTAAAAGCAGGCCTTAATCAAGGTACTGGCGCAACAACAATCAACAAAGTATGTGGCTCTGGCTTAAAGGCTGCAATGTTTGCCCATGACTTAATTAAATCAGGCTCTATCAACTCAGCGGTTGCTGGTGGCATGGAAAGCATGAGTAATGCCCCTTATATGTTACCAAATGCACGTTCAGGTATGCGTATGGGTCATGGTGAAGTAAAAGATCACATGATGTGTGATGGCCTTGAAGATGCTTACGACAATAAAGCAATGGGTTGTTTTGCACAAGACACTGCTGATCAGTATTCAATTGGTCGTGAACAAATGGATAACTTTGCGCTTAGCTCACTAACTAAAGCGAATAGTGCGATTGAAACCGGCGCATTTGCAAACGAGATTGCCGCGCACACTATTTCTACTCGCAAAGGTGATGTGACCGTTGCGATTGATGAGCAACCAGGCAATGCACGTCCTGATAAAATCCCGGGTTTACGTCCTGCATTCAAAAAAGACGGTACGATTACAGCTGCAAACTCGTCATCAATTTCTGATGGTGCAGCAGCGCTTGTGTTAATGCGTGAATCAGATGCTAAAGTACAAGGTTTAACACCACTGTGTCGTATTGTTGCTCACAGCACACACTCTCAAGCACCAAGTGAATTTACTTTAGCACCTGTTGGCGCAATGCAATCGCTTTTAGAAAAAGCAGGTTGGTCTGTTAATGATGTTGATTTATGGGAAATCAACGAAGCGTTTGCCATGGTGACTATGCTTGCAATTAACGAGTTAAAACTTGATGAAAGAAAAGTAAACGTAAACGGCGGTGCCTGTGCACTTGGTCACCCTATTGGTGCAAGCGGCGCGCGTATCTTAGTTACCTTAATTCATGCATTAAAAAATCGTGGTCTTAGCAAAGGTGTTGCCTCACTGTGTATCGGTGGTGGTGAAGCTGTTGCTATGGCTGTTGAAGCTATTTAATCGCTTTAGAATTTTAATCTCTCACAGCCGCAACGTATTTTAAAAACTATCATGTTGCGGCCTCTTTATACCCACTGGGGAGGAGTGCCTCATGCACCAAGTACCTTTATTTATCAACGGCGAATTTACCCAATCAAGTTCATCGCAGCTGATTGATGTTATCAATCCTGCAAACCAAGAAGTGTTAGCCCAAGTTCCGTGTGCAACGGATGCTGAAATGGATGCAGCCATTGCCTCTGCAAAAGAAACATTTAAAACATGGAAAGAAGTGCCAATTTCTGAGCGTGCGCGCATTATGATGAAATACGCAGCACTACTAAAAGAAAACCATGACGAACTTGCGACGATTATTTGTCATGAGCTGGGTAAAACATTTGAAGATGCCAAAGGCGATGTTTGGCGTGGTATTGAAGTGGTTGAGCAAGCAGCCAATGCACCATCTCTGATGATGGGCGAAACAATGGAAAACGTAGCGCGTAAAATCGATACTTACTCTTACATGCAACCACTAGGTGTATGTGCGGGTATTACGCCATTTAATTTCCCTGCGATGATCCCTTTATGGATGTTCCCACTAGCTATTGTGTGTGGTAACACCTTTATTCTGAAACCATCAGAGCAAGATCCACTAACACCGATGCGTTTAGCTGAACTATTTGTTGAAGCAGGTGCACCAAAAGGAGTGTTACAAGTTGTTCATGGTACAAAACCACAAGTTGACCGTTTATTAGAAGACCCAGCAGTACGTGCGATTTCATTTGTTGGTTCGTGTGGTGTAGGTGAATACATCTATTCAAAAGGCACAGCAAACCTTAAACGCGTGCAAGCTTGTGTAGGTGCAAAAAACCACATGGTTATTATGCCAGATGCAAGTAAATCGCATGTTGTAAATAACCTAGTCGGTGCGTCTGTAGGTGCTGCGGGTCAGCGCTGTATGGGTATTTCGGTTGCTGTGTTTGTTGGTCAAGCAAAAGACTGGGTTGACGAAATTAAAGCTGGCTTTGAAAACGTACGCCCAGGTGTATGGGATGATGCTAACGCTGCTTACGGCCCACAAACATCAAAAGCAGCTAAAGATCGTATTTTATCGCTTATCGCAAGTGGTAAAGAGCAAGGTGCAACGTGCTTAATTGATGGCTCTGACTTTACTGTTGAAGGTTACGAGCAAGGTAACTGGGTTGGTCCAACGCTATTTACTGATGTAACCACCGAGATGGATTTATACAAAGAAGAGATCTTTGGTCCTGTATTGGCTTGTATGTTTGTAGATACTCTAGAAGAGGCGATTGAGCTTATCAATAACTCGCCTTACGGTAACGGTACTTCGTTATTCACATCAAGCGGCGCTGCTGCACGTAAATTCCAACATGAAATCGAAGTAGGTCAAGTTGGTATCAATGTGCCAATTCCTGTGCCACTCCCGTTTTTCTCTTTCACAGGTTGGAAAGGCTCATTCTACGGTGATCAACACACCTATGGTAAGCAAGGTATTCGTTTTTACACAGAAACGAAAACAATTACTTCACGTTGGTTCGAGGATGATATCGCCTCAGGTCCGAACATGAGTATCAACCTTAAGTAAGCCGTAATTAATTTATTGCTGAGCGAGCACACGCTCGCTCAAAGAACACACATTTAAACGACAACAATCGTTATTCACACAAGAATAAGACAACAAAATAGAGGTCTACTATGGACTTTAATTTAACCGAAGATCAGCAAGCGTTTGCTGAAACAGCCCGTCAGTTTGCAGAGTCAGAACTTGCTCCACATGCAGCTAAGTGGGACCAAGAACACATTTTCCCGAAAGACACCATTAAAGCAGCCGGTGAGCTAGGCTTTTGTGGTTTATATACCCCTGAAGAAGCGGGCGGCTTAGGTTTATCTCGCCTAGATTCAAGCATTATCTTTGAGCAGCTTGCCATGGGTTGTACCGCAACAACCGCTATGTTGACCATTCATAATATGGCAACCTGGATGATTGCAAGCTTTGGTACTGAGGAAGTAAAAGCTCAATACTGTGAACAATTAGTAATGGGTGAGTTACTTGCGTCTTACTGTTTAACAGAGCCAGGCTCTGGCTCTGATGCTGCATCGCTAAAAACCAAAGCGGTTAAAGAGGGCGATGAGTATGTGATCTCAGGCTCTAAGATGTTTATCTCAGGTGCTGGTGAAACTGATTTACTTGTAGTTATGGCACGCACTGGTGGTGAAGGCGCTGCCGGTATTTCGGCATTTGTTGTACCTGCAGACGCAGCAGGTATCGAATACGGTAAAGCTGAAGAAAAAATGGGCTGGAATGCACAGCCTACACGTTTAATTAGCTTCGAAGGTGTGAGAATTCCTGCGGCTAACTTATTAGGTCAAGAAGGCGAAGGCTTTAAGTTTGCAATGCAAGGCTTAGATGGTGGCCGAATTAATATTGCTACCTGTTCATTAGGTACAGCACAAGCAGCTCTTAATACTGCTCGCGAATACTTAAAAGAACGTGAGCAATTTGGTAAACCATTAGCTGCTTTCCAAGCACTGCAATTTAAGATTGCCGATATGAACACTGAGCTTGTTGCTGCTCGTCAAATGGTGCGCTTAGCCGCATTTAAACTAGATACCGGTGACAGTGAAAAAACCACTTACTGTGCGATGGCTAAACGTTTTGCTACAGATGTTGGTTTTAAAGTCTGTGACGACGCACTACAAATTCACGGTGGTTATGGTTACATCAAAGAATACCCATTAGAGCGTCATTTCAGAGACGTCCGTGTGCATCAAATTCTTGAAGGCACAAACGAAATCATGCGCGTGATTATCGCACGTCGTATCTTAGCTGAGTCAGCTGGCGACATTCTATAAGGAGCAACCTATGTCTAATCCATCGATTGATTTAAATATTGAAGGTAACGTAGCGGTTTTAACTATGAATAACCCGCCAGCGAATACCTGGACACAAGATACATTAACCGCGCTTAAAGACACTGTAACTGAGCTAAATGCTAACAAAAATGTCTATGCATTAGTGATTACAGGCCAAGGTGAAAAGTTCTTTAGCGCAGGTGCTGATTTAAACGTGTTTGCCAGCGGTGATAAAGGCGTTGCTGCCACTATGTCAAAAGTGTTTGGTGATGCATTTGAAGCACTAACCAATTTCCGTGGTGTATCAATTGCGGCAATTAATGGTTATGCCATGGGTGGTGGTCTTGAAGTGGCCCTTGCTTGTGATATTCGTATAGCTGAAGAGCAAGCTCAAATGGCGCTGCCTGAAGCGAAAGTTGGCTTACTGCCTTGTGCTGGCGGTACGCAAAACCTTGCATGGCTTGTTGGTGAGGGCTGGGCAAAACGCATGATCTTATGTGGCGAGCGCCTAAAAGCAGACAAAGCTCGCGAAATTGGCCTTGTTGAAGAAGTTGTTGGCACTGGTGAGAGCTTAGCTGCAGCAATGAAACTTGCTAACCAAGTTGGCGAGCAAAGCCCAGTTGCTGTGACGGCATGTAAAGAGCTTATTCAAAAAGGTCGCACACAACCTATGGCTCATGCGTTGCCATTAGAGCGTGAGTTATTTGTACAATTGTTTGATACGAAAGACCAAAAAGAAGGCGTGAATGCGTTCTTAGAAAAGCGTAAAGCAAATTGGGTAAATGGCTAATGACTAACGTAACACTACTAAATCATCAAGATGCGCCTGTGGTGTTTGAAACTGCAGAGGCCGAGAGTGGCCTTATTGCAATTGCGACACTCAATGCACCTAAGTCGTTAAACGCTTTAAATTACGACATGATCCAACTGCTTGAGCCTCAGCTTAGAAAATGGGCTGACGATGACGCCGTTGCCATGGTCATTCTAAAAGGGGCTGGCGAAAAAGCATTTTGTGCCGGTGGCGATGTAGTAAGCCTGCATAAAGCAATGAGCACAGGTGAGCCAGCTAACTACATTGAAGACTTTTTTACCCTTGAGTACAAATTAGACTATCTAATTCACTGCTATGAAAAGCCAATATTACTTTGGGGTAATGGCATTGTTATGGGGGGCGGCCTTGGCTTAATGGCTGGGGCAAGTCACCGAGTGGTAACAGAAACATCGCGTATTGCAATGCCTGAGCTAACCATTGGTTTATACCCTGATGTGGGCGGCAGTTATTTCTTACATAAAATGCCTGAGCAAGTGGGTCTATTCTTAGGGTTAACTGCGGCGTCTATCAATGCTGAAGATGTCTTGTTTGTTAATCTTGCTGATCACTATGCAACAGCAGATAAATATGACGCTATTTTAACGGCTATCACAGCTGAAAAGTGGGGCAAAACAGCCTCATTAAACCACGAAAAGCTGACAAATATTCTAATCTCTATTGATAATATTTCAGGCCGTGTTCCTAAAGGCAATGTAAAAGATAACTTACCGGTTATTCAAAAGCTGGCTGAGTTTGATTCATTGCAGGGGAAAATTGACTACATTCAAGCTTTAGAAAACGAAGATAAATGGCTTACCCGTGCGCAAAAGTCATTAGCGCATGGTTGTCCGCTTAGTTGTGCGCTTGTTGAACGTCAATTAGCTAATTCAAAAGAGATGACGTTAGCAGATTGCTTCAAAATGGAGTTAGGTATGTCGGTTCGCTGTGGCGAAGTAGGCGAGTTCCAAGAAGGCGTTCGTGCGCTACTAATCGACAAAGACGGTGCACCTAACTGGCAGTTTAAATCGCTTAGCGATATCGACGAAGCAGTTGTAGATAGCTTCTTTACAGCACGCTGGGATGAGCAATCTCACCCACTTAACTCATTAACGTCATCTTAAGTCCAAGGGGTAAACAAATGGCTAAATTAACAATAGGATTTATTGGTTTAGGCAACATGGGTGGCCCAATGGCGGCAAACCTTGTCAATGCAGGTCATACAGTTCGTGTATTTGACTTAAATAAAGCGGCGGTCAGTGAGCTTGCCGATAAAGGTGCAATTGCTGCTACCGATGCAGCTGAGTGTGCCATTGGCGCTGATATTTTTATCAGTATGCTACCGGCAAGCAAACACGTTAAATCGCTTTACTTAGGCGAAACAGGTCTTATCAACTTACTTGATAGCAAAACTTTAGTGATTGACTGCTCAACCATTGATGCAGAATCAGCGCGTCAAGTGGGTAGCGAACTTGCTCAAAAAGGCATTGATTTTGTTGATGCGCCGGTATCAGGTGGTGTTGCAGGTGCAACAGCAGGTACTTTAACCTTTATCGTCGGTGGTGAGCAAAGCCACTTTGAAAAAGCCAAGCTTGCTCTAGTAGATATGGGTAAAAACATCTTCCATGCTGGTGATATTGGCGCAGGCCAAGTAGCAAAAATCTGTAACAACATGCTGCTGAGCATTTTAATGGCAGGTACTAGCGAAGCACTACAAATGGGCATAAATAACGGGCTAGACCCAAAAGTGTTAAGTGACATCATGACTGCAAGCTCTGGCCGTAACTGGACACTTGAGCTTTATAACCCATGCCCAGGTGTAATGGAAACGGCGCCAGCAAGTAATGATTATAAACCGGGCTTTATGGTTGATTTAATGGCGAAAGACTTAGGTCTTGCTATGGAAGCGGCTCAGCAAAGTAATTCATCTACCCCAATGGGGTCAATGGCGAAGAATCTATACACTATGCTTCAGCATCAAGGTGCGGGTAGTGATGATTTTAGTGCTATTTTTAAATTATTCTCGAAGTAGGAGATTGTTGTGGAAATTAAAAACAACAACATCGTAATTACCGGTGGTGCGCAAGGTTTAGGCCTTGCTATGGCCGAGAAATTTGCATCCCTTGGCGCGAACATCGCCCTTATCGATATGCAACAAGATGTACTAGATACTGCAGTATCAGCGCTTGCCAAGCATGGCACAAAAGTCATGGCGTATGCTGCTAATGTGACCGACGAAGACGCAGTGGTAGCAACGTTTAATACTATCAACAAAGACTTTGGCCATATCGGCGTGTTAATTAATAACGCAGGTATCTTACGCGATGGTATGTTTATCAAAGCAAAAGAAGGCAAAGTGGTAGATAAAATGTCGCTGGCTCAATTTCAATCTGTGATTGATGTGAACCTAACTGGTGTATTCTTAGCAGGACGTGAAGCTGCGAGTCACATGATTGAGTCTGGCAAAGGCGGCGTTATCGTTAATATGTCGAGTGTTGCTCGTGCTGGTAACATTGGCCAAACAAACTATGCTGCGTCTAAAGCCGGTGTTGTTGCGATGACAACGGGTTGGGCGAAAGAACTAGGTCGCTTTGGTATCCGTGTTGGTGCAATCGCCCCAGGTGTTATTCGCACAGCAATGACAGATGCAATGAAACCAGAAGCAAAACAACGCATGATGGCGGTAACGCCAGTGGGTCGTTTTGGTGAAGCAGATGAAATTGCTCAAACAGCACAATATATTGTAGAGAATGACTTCTTTACAGGTCGTGTTGTTGAGATTGATGGCGGTATCCGCCTTTAGTTTGAAATGGTAACCCTTTACCCATTGAAAGTACCAAAACGGTAAGCCTAGCTTGCCGTTTTTTTATTTTTAAAGTATTTTAAATTCATAATGATAAGGAGGTTTTTTATGAACACTGATTGCATTACAGTATCAATGAGCAAGGGAATTAAAGCCAACTTCAAACTGGGTGAACATTTAATTGAATACTGGGGTTCTGCTTACTCAGGTAAAGAAGTTCTGAAAGTAGACGGTGAATTAATAGCAGAATCACGTAACTTTAAAACAAAATCTGTTCATAAATTTAATATTGATGGTAAAACCTGCCAATTAACAGTTTCAGTGACTTTATTCAGGAAGTTTTCTTCTACCATCACATTAGAGTGTGAGGGGGAGCTAGTTCACAGTTATCAACTCACATATGGTAAAACCCGACAAATTGCTTGGTATTTAAAAGCAATCCCATTTTTATTTGCAGGGATTTTAGGCTGGTGTTTTGCCGCTGATATTCTTACCTTATTAGAGTTAGTCATTTTTGGCTGCTTAACCTTTGCAATATCAGAGCTGCTTATGAAAGATCAAGGCTGGATCATCGAAGAGCAAAAGCCTTGTAATTAACTGCCTAGCATTCAATAATTAAGCGGTTAAAAGCCGCTTAACTTTGAGAGATGCAGTGAATCCCAAACAAATCCGCAATTTTTATATCAATGAAGAACAGTCTGTTTATTTGCTGTCTCACCATGATGCTAAAAAGCACCGTCAATGGCTTAACATATGTATTAAACAGCTTACTTTGCTTGGTTACAGTGACGTTGAATTAATTGGTTCTGGTGCGTTTGGATTTGTTTTTGCCGGTGTCGATGATGAAGACCTACCTTGGGTATTTAAGTTTTCTCGGATAACCCTTGCACAAAGTGTACGTGATCGTCTAGAAGACGAAGCGTACATGCTCTCGCAAGTTAATAATCCATTGGTGCCAAAATTTTATGCCTTTGAGCGTATTAAAAAGCAAGGCATTTTAATGATGGAGCGCGCTCTAGGTGAAGATTTAGAAAAAATCTCCATCAAACAAGGGCGTTTTAGCGCAGCAAAAGTCATGGCGCTGGCTCTTAGGTTACGTAATGTGCTGGTAGATTTACGCGAACACAAAAATGGCTTAAGCCCACAGCCTATTGTACATGGCGATATTAAACCCTCTAACATTGTTTATGATGAACAAACTAATAAGTTGTCGTTGGTAGACTGGGGCAGCTCTGTTTATGCACAAATAGATGCTGAAGGTAATCCGGTTGCTAGCAATTTTATGGATCTTATGTCTGCTGATATCAGCACCACTAATGCACGTATGGGTGATGTGTATTTTATTGGTGATGAGCAAATGTCGGGCGGGCAGTCATCGCCACGTTTTGATGAGCAAGGTGTTGCTTCAACTCTTTATGCACTGGCATCTGCACAATCTTGCCGATTTGGTGCGGCGGTTATTCCGGCTACAAGCCTGAATTTACCTATGGAGCTTGCCCGGGTTATTGACGGTATGCTTTCAAAAGATAAGGCAACCAGAGATGGCGCTGGTGATTATTTTATGCGAAACATGCCTACAATGGCTAAAGCTTACCTCCCTGAGCTGCCCCGTAAAGTCATTCGCCCTTATATCCCTTATTGGTTTAGTGAGTTTGATGAACACCCAGACACGGTTGTTTATAGCTCACGTAAGCAATTTTTAAGACAAGCCGACCATAATCAACAATTACTTGATGTAAACGATGCCCAGCTCGACAGATACTACAAAGAGTTTTTATTTGATACCGGCGACACCGAAAAAGCATTTTTGGCCTCAATTAGCCGATTAGCAAAATACCCAGTAGTTGGGGGCCTGAGTTTTCATTGGAAAGAAAACTCACTGTTTGTTGAGTCTTCTCTTATTTTGCATGATGAAACGCTTGGCACTGCGTTTACCGATGCGATTAACAACACGGTGATGTTAGCACAGGGGATTGAACAAAAAGGTCTCTTTAAATGTTGCTTGTTTGATGCGCGTAAAACCATTCAGCTCGAGCGTGATGGCACCGGTGCGTTTAAATTTGAACATTTGCCTGAGCTTGATTACGAAGTAATGGATGTACAAGCATCAGACGTAACCAGGCCACACTCTTACTTTGAAGATGGTAAAGACCCTGATGAGCAACTACAGCTCCCTAAAAAGGTTATAAAGTGCGTATTTGAGCTAAACCAAATACACCATACGGGCTGTATCATCTTTGAAGCCTTACCTGATAGGATGAAAATACATCATTACTATCGTCTGCTTGATGCCAGTAAAGAGCCTGAATTTAAACGCTTATTGAGTAAGCTTATGCAATACGCGGTTAGTATCACAGATGTAGGTGTGGCAGGCTTTATGAAGCTACCTTACAAAAATACCCGTGAATTTGATTTGTGCACTAAACAGCCCGATGAGTTTTATCCAAGAGATCCGAAAAGAGTGTTAGACATATGAGCCTTCTGCCTATGGCTGATGCTTCAGCTAGTGAGAAAGACAAAATTGATGCATTAAGATTTATCAAAATGCAGAATTTTGTAGGAGCTGCAAACAATACAAAGTGGAATGAGCTCATCTGTGAAGTTCGAGAATGGAAAAATTGGCAACCACCTTTTCGTTCGAAATGGGTAACTGGGCATATATCAGAATGGGATAGTGAGTGGTGCTATCATTTACCATTTCCTTTTATTGGTGTTCAGTGGCTAGATTTATGCTGTATAGAAGAGGTAGTAGATGTCAGAAGGCTTCACTGTATTAAAGAGTTTGATCACTCTGAAAGCTTAACTGAGCTTTTAGATAAGATAGGTTTATCTTACGAAAAAGGTAAAACAACAATAAGAATTTGGGGATATCTTCCTAAGTGTTTTGAGCATTTTGATGCTACTTAGTAACAACATGTAAGAATGTATAGCTTTTAGTTATAGTATCAAGTGGTTATGAGAGTTATGGCTTTTCTAACGATTAGAGAATTAGAGTCTAAGTTTTAATTCGTTAAATAAATAACCTGCTAAATAGCAGGTTAATTAAGGTGTAATCTTACTTATGCTCTTCAATAATCTCAGTGATCCCTTCAGCTGAGAGTATCTCTATCCAATACCCATCAGGGTCTTTAATAAAGGCTAAGCCTTTCATTGAGCCATCGTCTGGTTTTTTGACAAACTCAACATCATATTTTGCAAAACGCTCGCATGCTGCGTACACATCTGGCACGCTAATACCGATATGACCAAAGCCTTTTGGTTCATCATTACCACTATGGTAACCTGTAAAACTGTCGTCATTTTCTGTGCCCCAATTATGTGTAAGCTCGATAAGAGCAGGGCGGCGAAATACCCACTGTGCTTTTTCTTTATCGCTGCCTGTTGGCATGTCTTGCTCATAACCTAAAAAGTACAGCGTAAACTCCATTTTAGGGAAGTCATATTTACCAAGTAACTTCATACCTAAAACATTTTGATAGAAATCTAAAGAAGGCTTTGGATCTTTAATGCGCAACATTGTCTGTTGCATTACATAACCTTGCGTAGCGGTTGCGATTTGTTCAGGTGATTCGTTGTAGTTAGACATACACATCCTTTTTAGCTGATATTTCTGGTAATGTAATTAGTCTAACATATTCACGTTACCCTTAAATTAATAACAAATATTTTTGATGTGCTAAGACAAATCTTCAGTTCTTAATTTGCTAACCCAAATAAAAAACCGCCCAAACAGGCTAATGCTGATCAGTTAAGAATATTTTTATGATCACTTGACTGATCTTTTCATAGCTTCAAAATCCGATATTAGAAATAATATCGGATTTTTTATGTCTCTAATTCAGCACTTCGATGATATGTCCTC
>NZ_JAKGBH010000057.1:0-26238 GCF_021532515.1 Pseudoalteromonas sp. PAST1
TCACCCGTCCGCCGCTCGTCAGCAGAGTAGCAAGCTACTCTCTGTTACCGCTCGACTTGCATGTGTTAGGCCTGCCGCCAGCGTTCAATCTGAGCCATGATCAAACTCTTCAATTAAAAGTTTTTTGAAACCGAAGTTTCGTGCTCAATGAATTCTGTATAAATTGACTATATAGTCACTCATAAGAAATTGAGACTCTAAATTTGTTTGCTCCACTTAGTAAACTAAGCTTCGCTATTAGAACTCAATCTGTACGAGTGCCCACACAGATGATTGCTTTATATTGTTAAAGAACGTTGCGACGTTGTCGCTAGGGATGCGTATAATACATCCTTAATTTTTCGAGTCAACACTTAATTTCAAACTTTCTTTCGATTATTTGAAACCGAAGTTTCACTTAACTCTCTGCTACGTTGTTCAGCGTCTTTCGTTGCTGCCCGCCGTGTCAGTGGGGTCGCATTATAGGGAGATGGATTTTTTACGCAAGCACTTTTTTCAATAAAATTTAAAAAAACGTACTGTTCGCTCAGCTTTTGAACTAAACACCCTAAAACTGGCTGTTTAGAAGTCAATTTAGCTCTGTTTTGGTGTATTTATTTGCTTCGCTGTTACACTAGACTGAGCGCATTTTAAAATTAAAAGGTGAATTTATGACTATCCGTTCTTATAAAGGGATCACTCCGACATACGATAATAGTGTTTATATTGATGAGTCATCGGTTTTAGTGGGTGATATTACGCTTGGTAAAGATTCAAGTGTATGGCCTCTTGTTGCTGCGCGAGGTGATGTTAACTATATACGTATTGGTGAACGTACGAACATTCAAGATGGCAGTGTTTTACATTTAACACGTGCCTCTAAGTCAAACCCCGATGGCTACCCTCTTATTATTGGTGATGATGTCACTGTTGGTCATAAAGTTATGCTACACGGCTGCCAACTTGGTAATCGTATACTTGTTGGGATGGGCGCAATTGTGATGGACAACGCAATTGTTGAAGATGATGTGATCATTGGTGGTGGTTCATTAGTACCACCTAACAAGCGTTTAGAGTCTGGTTACCTTTATGTCGGTAGCCCTGTAAAACAGGCTCGCCCTTTAACAGAGCAAGAGCGCGCCTTTTTAAATATCTCTGCTGATAATTACGTTCAGCTTAAAGATGAATACTTAGCTGAGGGCTAAAACACCTCGGTTAATTCGATTTGTCCTGCCGAGTTATACTGCTCATCTTCGATCAGCTGCTCGGCGAGCTCTTCGTAATCGAAACGATAAGATTCAAAGTAATTAACTGCACTGCTTTGATCTGCAAAATCATACTTGCTGGTATCAATAACACACTCCACCATAAAGCCACTAACTTGGGCAAAAAACACCAACTGCTTTTCTTCAGGCTTAAATTCGAGTCTGTCTATAAATTGGATAGCTTGATTCACGCAATTTCTCCTGCTTTAAGCGCGCTAACAACGGGGATGATTTCTGGCATTTTATTGCGCCATACAAAATAAGCCTGTGCCGCTTGACCAACAAGCATGCCACAACCATCGAGAGTTAAACATGTTGGGTTAATCGACTTAACCCAACATGTAAATGTCGTATCATCATTCGCGTAAAACATATCGTAAGCGCACTGACACTTAGCAACGCACTCTTTTGCTATACCAGGCAGGTCTCCCGTTACGCTACTTGAGGTTGAATTAATCACCACATCATAGTTGTTTGCTGGGATATCATTCAAAGCAAAGCCCTGCACATCAATTTCACCATTAAAATGACTCGCTAGCGCCTTTGCTTTTTCGGCGGTACGGTTGGCTATTGTTAAGCTTTCGATTTGCTCATTCAATAATGGCTGAATGACGCCTCGCGCCGCACCACCAGCGCCAATAAGAAGTACTCGCTGCCTTTTTAAGGTGACTTTATTGGCTAAAAGATCTTTAACAAGCCCTACACCATCGGTGTTATCCCCCAGCAGGCTACCATCTTCGAGTTGTTTAATCGTGTTTACTGCTCCGGCTATTTTCGCTTGCTCTGTAAGTTCATCGACCATGGCAAACGCTTGCTCTTTAAATGGCAAGGTGACATTAGCCCCTTTACCACCCGCAGCGAAAAACTCAGCGACAGTTTTTTCAAATGCATCTGTTGGTGCTAAAATGGCGCTGTATTGTATTTGCTCGTTTAATGATGCAGCAAATTGTGCGTGTATTGCGGGTGATTTCGAATGTTTTATTGGATTTCCAAAAACCGCGTATTTGTCCATAGTGAAGCAACCTCTTCGCCCTGTAGAGCTTTATTAATATTATGATTAAACGACTTTTTTCTAAATCGAAACCAACGCCTGAAACACCTACCCCAGAAAAAACACCTTACGAAATTATTGGCGGTGAAGCAGGAGCTCGAGCAATTGCAAATCGATTTTACGACATAATGGCCACAGATGAATACGCCAAACCATTATATGATATGCATCCTCAGCCTTTAGATAGAATTCGCCAAGTATTCTTTGAGTTTTTATCTGGCTGGCTGGGCGGCCCTGACCTATTCGTTGAAAAATATGGTCACCCAATGCTAAGAAAGCGTCACATGCCTTTCCCTATTGATCAAGACCTACGTGACCAATGGATGCATTGTATGAATAAAACGCTTGATATCGAGATTGATAACCCACTCCTGCGCGAAGGGTTAAGACAATCGTTATCGCAACTCGCCAGCCATATGATCAATCAAAACTAACTAAGCTTTGCGCTATATCAATGTACGCTTTTTCTAAATAAAGATAATAAATTTTCCTTAATTTAGAAAAAGCGTCGTCGAATGAAGTCTATCCAATTTAAAATTTATGCCTTGTTAGCACTAACAGGCGTATTGGTATTATTTGCCAGTATATTCAGCAGCGCTCAGCAACAGCATGAATTAGCGCAAGATACCGTTGAAAGTAACATAAAACTGCTTGCCGATAATTATTTTGATTCTATTAACACCATGATGCTAACTGGCACCATGGCTAATCGCGAAATTCTGAGTACTAAATTAAGAAGCCATCCTAATATTGCAGACGCCCATATCATTCGTAGTCCAATCGTTAATAAAATTTATGGGCCAGGAAATGCCAACCAAGTTGCGACTAACGATGCTGAGCGAAAAGCACTAACAGGTACTGAAGCACTATTTATTGATAATCAAAATAGTACGATGACTTATCTTAAGCCTATGTTTGCTCGCAGTGATTATAAAGGAACAAACTGCTTAGGCTGTCATCAAGCACAAGAAGGCGATGTGTTAGGTGTAGTAAAAATTAGTTATTCGTTGGCTGATATTGAGCAAGAAGTATCGCAAAACACCTTAATGAACACGCTACTACTAGCGGCTATTTTCATTACTGCATTTTCACTACTGGCTGTGATGTTTAGAAAAATATTCATCAAACGCTTAAAAGTCATTAGCCATACTATGCACTTGGCAACCACCAATAAAGATTTAAGCCTCACGGTAGACGACAATAATAATGACGAGCTTAGCTCTCTCGCCACCAGCTTTAATCACATGATAGGCGCGTTTAAAGATAATATTGCCCAAGTCTCTCATTCTTCTAAGGTATTGATCCACTCTGCCGAAAGCATTTATGCCTCAGCGGATACCACCGAGCAAGCGATCTTAAAGCAAAAGCAAGGGACAGATTCGGTCGCTGCCGCCATCAACGAATTAGAAAGCTCATCAAGCGAAGTAAAAAACACCACCCATTTTGCATCTGAGAAGTCTGAGCACAGTAATCAACTTGCGCAGCAAAGCTTACATGTTGCTGAGCACACTGAGCAAAGTATTAATCAACTTGCGGCAGATGTTAGAGCAGCAGCTGAGCAAGTAAGTCAACTACAAACGCAAACGTTAGACGTTGGTAAAGTACTCGAGGTGATCAGTAGCATTGCCGAGCAAACTAACTTACTTGCACTTAATGCTGCCATTGAGGCCGCTCGTGCTGGTGAAGCTGGCCGAGGCTTTGCTGTGGTAGCCGATGAAGTACGTACTTTAGCAACCCGTACCCATGACTCAACCGACGAAATTCGCCGCACTATCGATAAACTACAAGCTGAAGCAGCACAAACCGTTAATACCATGAATAACTCTTGCGAAGAAGCAGACGAAAGAGCAGTTCAAGTTAAGCAAGTTGCTAAAGCTCTACGTGATATTTCTTCGCAGATGAGCGAAATAAATCAACTTAACGTGCAAATCGCTAATGCCACTGAACAGCAAAATCTAGCAGCTGAAGAAATTAACCAAAGCGTTATAGCAATTAGTGACAATGCCGAGCACTCATTGGTTGATGCCCATGAAAACCAAAAAGTCAGTGAAGAGCTGTTGTCGTTAGCACGGTCACTGGATGAACAAGTAAGACGCTTCAAATTAAGCTAAATTGCGCACTTTTCGTGCAACTGCTAGAGTTGTTATATACATTTCATAGTAAATAAGGATGTTTAAATGAAATTTATAACAACTCTTTTAGTCTGCATTGGGATTATTGCAGCGCTATTATTTACCTATCAGCACAGCGTGAATGATACTGCTGATCAACTAAGCACGATTGATCAATATATTTATCAGGATGATATTCAACAGATTGCTCAATCTCTTATCAGTCAAGATAAAACCTCACAGAGCGATAAACATGAACAAAGCATTGTTGATGGTTTTGATAAGCTTATTCAGCACCCTGAATATTTTGAGGTGAAACTTGATTTCTACGCCTGTGATATTAGTCAATGCTTAACACAGGTTAATGCCCCCATTGATACACCATCTGATAAGTTAGAGATATTAAAAGCAGAAGTGCTATTTAGTGTCTTGGCAGAGCTGCCTAACAGTGACAGTGTCGCCACCCTCGTTGAGGGTGACAACACAATGTTGATTAGAGTGGTTTCAATACTTGATTAAAGCTGCCACTGACGTGCAACTAAATCTGATTCTTTGCTGTTTAACCAATCTTGCGGACGTAAATAGTACTGATACAGCTTAGCTTCTGGGCTATCTGCAGCAGGTACATAGTTATACTCCCAACGTGCTAATGGTGGCATCGACATCAAAATTGACTCAGTACGTCCGCCTGTTTGTAAGCCAAATAATGTACCGCGGTCCCAAACAAGATTAAATTCAACATAACGACCACGACGATACAGTTGGAAATCGCGTTGCTGTTCGGTTGTCGGCGTGTTTTTACGGCGCTCAATAATAGGAAGGTAAGCATCTAAATAGCCATTTCCTACCGCCTGCATAAACGCAAAGCTTTGTTCAAAGCCAAGCTCATTTAAATCATCAAAGAATAAGCCACCAACACCACGTGTTTCACTGCGGTGTTTTAGATAAAAGTAATCATCACACCAGTTTTTATATTTATCGTAAACCTCTGCACCGAATGGCTGACATAAATCGCTAGCCACCTGATGCCAATGTTGTACATCTTCAAAAACAGGGTAATAAGGGGTTAAATCAAAACCACCACCAAACCACCAAATTGGCTCTTCGCCTTCTTTTTCGGCAATAAAGAAACGGACATTGGCATGGCTAGTTGGAATATGTGGATTATTAGGGTGGATCACTAATGACACACCACATGCATGAAAACTACGACCTGCGAGCTCTGGACGATGCGCTGTTGCAGATGCTGGCATTGACGCGCCAAATACATGCGAGTAGTTAACCCCACCCTGTTCGATGACATTACCACCTTGGATAACACGAGTACGACCACCGCCGCCTTCTGCACGTTGCCAATTATCTTCAACAAATTTTGCTTTGCCATCGGCACTCTCAAGACCCTGACAAATTGTATCTTGTAAGGCCATTAAATAGGTTTTAACTTGTTCGAGTAGCTCGCTTTGCATGTTTATCCTCTAAATACTTTGCCGGTCGCAGCGTCTTTGATCACACTTGGTTGGCTGTTGCCACCTAACGGCTCATCAACATAAAAATCTACCGTGTCAGCAAATTCGCTTTTCGCTTGTGCGATAGTCATTACCGTTTCTTGACCGGTTAAGTTTGCACTTGTTGAAACTAACGGCTTACCAAATTGCTGACACAGGGCTTTTACTGTTGGGTGATCAGTTACACGCACAGCAATAGTATCAAATTGACCCGTTAACCACTTTGGCGTTTCTTTTGCTGCCGGCATCACCCAAGTGATAGCACCTGGCCATTGTGAAAAGATATCAGCACGTTTATCCATGGGGATTTTGGCATCATCTACATACTTTAATAACTGGCCATAATTGTCAGCAATTAAAATTAAGCCTTTTTCTACAGGGCGTTGTTTGATGGCTAAAAGCTTTTCAACCGCAGCTTGGTTATCAGGATCGCAACCAAGACCAAAAACAGCTTCGGTTGGGTAAACAATCACACCGCCTTGATGCAAAGCGTCAATTGCATTGGCTGGTTGTGCAACAGGATCAGACAAAGAAACTCTCCTAAATAAACAAATTACAAGTGCATTAAGATTCGACTAACTTATGCATACACGACTTCTGCGGGCATTGTAACACAACACCTGAGGCAGTTTTCTTTTCGGTCATAATTGGCCACTGACAGGCAGGACACTCGGTCGCCACAGGTTTATGATTAAGCGTATATTTACAGCGCGGATAGCCATCACAAGAATAAAAGGTTTTGCCAAACTTATTACTACGCGCAACCAGCTGGCCTTTTTTGCATTTTGGGCAAGCAGGTAATTGAGGGGCACCGTCAGGCTCTTCATCATGTGCAATATAGTGGCACTCGGGATAGCCCGTACACCCAATAAACATGCCGTAGCGGCCATTTTTAATTACCAATGGCTTGCCACATTCTGGGCAGGCACTGTCTTCGAGTACTTTTATTTGTTGGCTATCGTGATGAGCTAATGGGCGGATGTAGTCACATTTAGGGTAACTGGCACAGCCTAAAAATGGCCCTGACTTTGAGTTGCGCATAACCAATTCAGAACCGCATTTAGGGCAAACCTCATACTCTTTTTCGAGTGCATGTTTATCTGCAGAAAAAAGAGAATGGTCGATTTTACTCATAAGATTCCTGTGGGGTTGGCTAATTTTCGCCTAATATACCCAAACTCAACAAAGATACAAGCAAAGTCGAATTAATGTAATACATCGGTTGGTTCGTCAAATATTAAGTCTTCCATTTGTGCGTAAGCTTGCTCTGACCCAGGTACATTAAATAACACCATCAGCACTACCCACTTTAGATCTTCCAAAGAAATAAATGGTTTATCTAAAGCGCAAAGCCTATCTATCACCATTTCGCGGGTTACGGTGTTAATCACACCAATTTGCTCAATAAACATTAAAAAGCCGCGACACTCAACACTTAACATTTGGCATTCACTATCTGTGTAAATACGCATAGCATGTTGTGGTTGGGCATTAAGGTACGGGTAGATATCGCTTTGTTGTAAGTCTGCAAGTTGCTCTAGCCAATCAAGGGCTTTGTAGATTTCAGGTTTATTGAAGCCAGCACGAACTAACTCATCGGTAAGTTCGTTCTCTTCAGTAAAGATTTCAGCTTCACTATGGATATAGTTTTCAAAAAGATACATGAGGATGTCAAACATGTTTATGTCCTCCCAGTCTTATATAACCATCTAGTACTCGTTCGATTTTATCTGCGAGCTCTAGGTCGAGTAACCGAGCTTGTACTTCGTCTACAGGTAATTGGCTGCGCTGTGTTATTTGATCAACACTTGTTACCTCATACCCTATACTTTTGAACACTGGGCAGTCGGGTTCATCTGCTATGGGCTGTTCTATACTATATAGACTGTTTTCACAGAAAAAGCTCACTTCATCAAGAATATCACTAATATTTTCTGTCAATTTAGCGCCTTGCTTAATTAAAAAATGACTCGCCTCTGAAAGTGGGCTTTTTATAGAACCCGGCACTGCAAACACTTCTTTATTCTGCTCAAGTGCATAGCGTACGGTAACCAAAGAGCCACTTTTAATCTGCGCTTCTACAATCAACACACCTAATGATAATCCAGAGATAATACGGTTTCGGCGCGGAAAATTAGCGGCATTAGCAGCAGTGCCAGGTAAGAACTCAGAAACCAATAAGCCCCGCTCTGCAACTTGTTTAATGAGCAAACTATGGCGTTTGGGATAGGCAATATCGATACCCGTACCAAGTACAGCAATGGTGTTTCCTGTTCCTGCTAATGCACCTTTATGGGCTGCGCCATCAATGCCCAAAGCCATACCAGATGTCACCGTCATGCCAACAGAAGATAATTGATGAGCAAATTCAGCAGCTATTTCAAGCCCTGTTGGTGTGGCATTACGGCTACCGACAATTGCTATTTGTGGTGACCGTAATAGCTCAGTGTTACCTAAACAAAATAATAAGATAGGTGCACTGGCTATTTGTTTGAGTAAGGGCGGATAGTTGCTATCAAAATAACTGATCACTTTGATTTTAAGCGTTGATATCTGCTCTTGATAGTGGGCGACTAATTGCCAATCGGTATTAACTAAGTTATCGGCTTGGCTTTGTGATAAGCCCAGCTGCTGAAGCTCTAAACTAGATAACTTAAATAGCTCATCCAGTGGCTGCTTTTGACTTAATGCAATAAGGCTTTTTATCCCAAGCCCTTTACATAAATAAAAGGCAAGCCAATGGGATAGCTTGCCTGAAACCTGTGCCATGCTCCCTCCTTAGAGCGCCCAAATTGTGAGTTAGTTTATAACTGCATAATCTCCAACTCGGATCGGGTGCTGATTTTTCACAATCAATGCGTAGCTAACGTTGTCATATACCTTAAACACCATTAGTTCACCGACTTTTTCCTTTGGCATATGCCATACACTACTGTCTTCGTCACTTTCGATACCGAACAGCTCATTTGCGTCAGTCATGAATTTCTCAAGGCTGTTAGAGTCTTCGCGGTAGCGAGGACCATTGCGGCCGTCATACACTTCTGGTGATTGACGTTGAATATCGAGGACGAAACCCGGTTTCACTTGGTCCGAGCCTAAGTTTAGTACAACAATATCCATGGTACTAAATTCACGCATTTCATTAGCTGACGCGATTATCGTGCCATCTAAAGCCGTGTCTGGACGTTTCATTGTGAAATAGGCAGGCAACATCTGCCCTTCCATTGCTGGCATTAAAAAGTCATGCGGCTTAATTTCTTGTTTTACTAGCTCAACCTTAACTGAGGCAGGAACGCCATTTGCTACATCACCGCTTCTAAATGAGCGAACAATCGCCACAAGCTCAGCTTTATTCGCCAATACTTCATTGGTCTTTGGATCAACAAGGTCATTTCCTTTTCGATAAACCCCATACGCTTCATTTAAATGCAGGTCACCTTTAACATAGAGTGTATGCCCCAAGGTGTTCATTTTAGTATTAACACTAGCGCCTAAAATATAGGGTTTATCAGCAATAATTTCGGCACTAATCGCTTGCTCATAGCTTAAATATGGGCGTAATAATTCCAATGGTAAGGTAGGCACTGCATTTTTGCCTTTTGGAGTGATTCGCCCTTCTGGAGAGAGTTTTTTATAACGCGCATTTTTAACTAAACGAGGATTTCCGTCTTTATCGTAAATTAAAGTGAGCGCATCACCCGGGTATATTAAATGTGGATTCGCAATTTGTGGATTCATTTGCCATAAGTCAGGCCATTGCCAAGGCTCATCTAAATACACACCAGAAATATCCCAAAGTGTGTCGCCCTTTTTTACAACGTATTGTTTTGGCGCATCTTTTTTTATTGTTAACACATCAGCAATTGCAGGAAAAGCACTGCTAAAGGCTAGCAAAGCCGCAACTAGTGGGTATCTCATTTGGCTTCCTTGTGTTGTTTTTCGATTATTATCAACCAAAACCTGTTAAAGGTGAACACGAATGGCTAAAATAAGAGCATACAATACCCTAAATGAATCACAAGTGTAAAAGGTAACTATGGCTAGGTTAGAAGTTTTAAGATTTCCGGATGAGCGTTTACGTACAATCGCGAAAGAAGTGCCAGAAGTAAACGATGAAGTTCGTCAAATCGTCAAAGACATGCTTGAAACTATGTATGACGAAAACGGTATCGGCTTAGCAGCAACGCAAGTAGATATCCACCAGCGCATTGTGGTGATCGATGTATCTGAAGAGCGCGACCAACCGTTAGTGTTAATCAACCCAGAAATCACCAAAAAAGATGGTTCAACGGTGAGTGAAGAAGGCTGTTTATCAGTTCCTTATTCATATGCAAAAGTTGACCGCGCAGAAACAGTCACTGTTAAAGCGCTTAATGAAAATGGTGAAGAATTCAGCCTAGACGCTGACGAGCTATTAGCGATTTGTATTCAGCATGAGCTTGATCACCTTAAAGGCACTCTATTTATTGATTATCTATCACCTTTAAAGCGCCAACGAATCCGTAAAAAGCTTGAGAAAGAAGCTAAGCTGGCAGCTAAATCATAAGTTAATCAATAGGAATATCTGTGACACAACCATTACGCATTATTTTTGCTGGTACGCCGGATTTCGCTGCGCGCCATTTACAAGCACTGATTGACTCAGAGCACGACATTGTTGGTGTATATAGCCAACCAGATCGCCCAGCGGGCCGAGGTAAAAAGCTAAAAGCCAGTGAAGTTAAAGAGCTGGCGCTTGCTCATGATTTACCTGTATTTCAACCGCAATCACTCAAATCAGATGAAGCACTTGCAGAGCTTACCAGCCTGAACGCCGATATTATGATTGTAGTGGCGTACGGCTTACTGTTACCAAAAGCGATTTTAGATGCACCGCGCTTAGGCTGCTTAAACGTGCATGGCTCTATTTTACCGCGCTGGCGTGGTGCTGCACCGATCCAACGTGCTATTTGGGCTGGTGACAACGAAACCGGTGTAACAATAATGCAAATGGATGAAGGCTTAGATACAGGCGACATGCTGCATATCAGCCGTTGCCCAATTGATAGCACAGAAACCAGTAGCTCTTTATACGATAAATTAGCTGCATTGGGTCCTGATGCACTGATCAGTACAATCAACCGTCTTGCTGCAGGTGAAATCACTCCAGAAAAGCAAGATGACGCACAAGCTAATTACGCTAAAAAGTTATCAAAAGACGAAGCCAATATTGATTGGTCAATGGATGCTGCGCAAATTGAGCGTAATATCCGCGCCTTTAATCCATGGCCTGTTTGTTTTACCGAAATGGCAGGACAAACAGTAAAAATTTGGCAAGCCGAAGTTGTATCGCAAACTGCACAAGCCGGTAAAATCATTGCTGCTGATAAGCAAGGTATTACTGTTGGCTGTGGGCAAGATGCACTTAAAATCACCCTTCTTCAACCGCAAGGTAAAAAACCAATGGCTGTTACTGACTTTTTAAATGGTCGCAGTGATTGGGTCGAGCCTGGCTCAGTATTAGGTCAAAGCAATGAGTAATGTAAGAGCACTTGCTGCTGAAACCCTTTACAACGTAGTCGATAAAGGCGCGTCGCTTAATCAAGAGCTACCTTTTGCAAGCCAGGGTTTATCGCCGAAAGATAAAGCTTTACTACAACAAATTTGCTACGGTGTGCTGCGCTATTTACCTAGCCTAGAAAATTATTGCCAGCAACTTTTAGATCAACCACTAAAAGGTAAGCGCCGTATTTTCCAGTTCTTGTTGTATGTGGGTATTTACCAACTTCAACATATGCGTGTACCACCTCATGCAGCAATCAGCGAAACGGTTAATGCGCTTCAGCAAATGCGCGCACTGGGTTTAAAAGGTCTGATTAACGCGATTTTACGCAGTTTCCAACGTGAGCAAGCTGAGCTTGAAGAAAAAGCAAAGCAAATTCCTGTTTGCAAATTTAACCACCCAGGTTGGTTTATCAAACAAGTTACTGCAGCTTATCCTGATAACTGGCAAGAAATTCTTGAAGCGAATCAGTTGCAAGCACCTATGTGGTTACGTGTAAACCAAGCGCAGTACAGCACCCAAGAATACAGCGAGATGCTTAAAGCAAATGATATTGAGCATACCCTTAATGCTGATTTTCCTGATGGTATTAAACTAGCTAAACCGTGTGATGTATACGCATTACCAGAGTTTGATACCGGTGCCTGCTCAGTTCAAGATGCAGCGGCACAATTAGCAGCACGCTTTTTAGATCCACAAAATGATGATGTCATTTTAGATGCGTGTGCAGCGCCAGGTGGTAAAACGTGCCATATCCTAGAACTTGCCGACGCTGACGTATTAGCACTAGATAGCGACAGCGAGCGTCTAGAACGTGTTAAACAAAACTTAGTGCGTATTGGCTTGGCTGCCGATCTACAATGTGCCGATGCTTCACAACCCCATATCTGGTGGGATGAACAGCAATTCGACCGTATTTTGCTTGATGTGCCTTGTTCAGCAACTGGCGTGATCCGTCGTCACCCTGATATTAAGTGGTTACGTCGTGCATCTGATATTGAAGATCTAGCTAACTTACAAGGCGATATCCTAAATAGCATTTGGCCTCTACTTAAGCCTGGTGGTACGCTAGTGTATGCGACCTGCTCTGTATTACCGCAAGAGAACCAACAACAAGTTGCTAAGTTCCTTGCCAATAATCAAAGTGCTGAACACATACCTTTGCATGAAAACGACACCCCTACTTTACCTGGTCTGCAATTACTGCCTGGTGAAAGTGACGGTTTCTATTACGCAAAGCTAGTTAAAAAACACTAATAAGAACAAGCTATGAAAATAATCATACTCGGTGCCGGACAAGTTGGTGGCACATTGGCAGAAAACCTCGTAGGTGAGCAAAATGAGATCACCGTTGTCGATATCGACGGTAACCGTTTGCGAGAGCTACAAGATAAGTACGACTTACAAGGTGTTACCGGTCACAGTGCGCATCCCGATGTATTGCGTCGCGCAGGCGCAGAAGACGCCGATATGATTATTGCCGTAACCAGTTCAGATGAAGTGAACATGGTTGCTTGCCAAGTTGCTTATAGTATTTTTAACACACCAACCAAAATTGCCCGTATTCGCTCAGAGCAATACTTAAAGTACCGTGAAAAGCTATTTCATAATGACGACTTACCTGTTGATCACTACATTGCTCCTGAAGCGCTGGTAACTAAGTATATTCGTCGCTTAATCGACTATCCGGGTGCTTTACAGGTATTACAATTTGCCGATGGCATGTTATCGCTGGTTGCGGTGAAAGCCTATTACGGTGGTTTGCTGGTGGGTTATGCCCTTTCAGCCTTGAAAGAGCACATCCCGAATGTCGAAACCCGGGTAGCGGCTATTTATCGTCAAGGTAAAGCGATTAAACCACTTGGCACAACCGTTATCGAAGCGGACGATGAAGTGTTCTTTATCGCTGCAACAAAGCATATTCGCGCAGTCATGAATGAACTTCAAAAGCTCGAACGTTCATACAAAAAGATCATGATCGCCGGTGGTGGTAATATCGGTGCAGGTCTTGCGCGTTCACTCGAGAAAAACCACAGCGTTAAGCTGCTTGAGCGCAATAAAGAGCGTGCAGCACAGCTTTCTGAAATGCTTGATAACACCGTCGTATTTTGTGGCGATGCCTCTGATCAAGAACTGTTATCTGAAGAACACATTGAACAAGTGGATGTATTCATCGCAGTGACTAACGACGATGAAGCAAACATTATGTCTGCGATGCTGGCAAAGCGTATGGGCGCACAAAAAACCATGGTGCTTATTCAGCGTGGCGCATATGTTGACCTAGTACAAGGTGGTGAGATTGATATTGCTATTTCGCCTCAGCAAGCCACTATTTCAGCACTACTAACACACGTTCGCCGTGGTGACATTGTTAATGTTTATTCGTTACGTAAAGGCGCAGCAGAAGCTATTGAAGCTGTCGCTCATGGTGATGAGCATACATCTAAAGTTGTTGGCCGAGCAATTGCTGAGATTAAGCTACCAGCTGGAACTACCATTGGTGCAATTGTGCGTAACGATGATGTGCTGATTGCCCATGACGATACCGTTATTCAGTCTGGCGACCACGTTATCATGTTCTTGATTGATAAAAAGCACATTACAGTTGTTGAAAAGCTATTCCAAGTAAGTGCTATCTTCTTGTAAACGAACGCTTATAAACGAAAAAAGCAGCCATGACAGCTGCTTTACGACTCTTGAAGTGAAAGTACCTAACTTTTCTAAAAGATTCTACTGAATTTGAGCAAACTCTTCTTTTGAAAGTTCGCCATTACCATCGCTATCTAACTCTGGAAATAACTTTTCAAGCTGCATATTTGCAGACGCTTCTTCTTTGCTGATCACACCATCACCGTCGGTATCGAACGTTGCAAAGCTTACGCCTTGTGCAAAGGCTGCTGATGATGTTGCTAGTGCTAAAATTGCGATTGTTGTGCTTAACTGTTTCATAATAACTACCTTAAATTTTAAAAGAGTGAAATCCGTTTCTGAGATCCTTGCTTAGTGGAAACTGGTATAACTACGTACTAATTCAGTTATTCGGCTTCAGAGAACTCAGCTTCAGTAAGAACGCCGTCGCCATTCACATCTAGTGTTTTAAACTGCGACATAATTTTTGCGTCAACGGCTGCTTCACTTTTGCTAACCACGCCATTACCGTCAACGTCTAGAGTGTCAAAGTCAGATGCTGCAAAAGCTGCTGATGATGATGCAAGTGCGATTAAAGCTAATGTTTTGTTTACTGTTTTCATAATCATATTCCTTCAATATTAAGAGTGTTAGCTGATCACACTTCCAGTGTTGTCCTTTGTCATGGATTCCCTTATCCATTTAGGCTGTCTTTGGCAGCTCAGAACTAATCAGCTAAATAAACTGGTTTTGCTTAATCACATTAAGCTTTTGAAAATTCTTGTTTCGATAACTCACCGTTACCGTCAGTGTCTAGTTCACTGAATTTGCTCATAAGCTCTGCATCTACCGATGCTTCGCTTTGGCTGATAACACCATTGCCATCAACATCTAAGGTATCGAAGTCACTCATCGCAAATGCTGCAGATGAAGATACAAGTGCCATAAGTGCTAGTGTTTTATTTACTGTGTTCATAATGTCATTCCTTCAAAATGTGTTGTCATGAGTTAGAAATCCTTTTCAGTGCGTCCTTACAATGAAATTAAGCTTTTGAGTACTCTTGTTTTGACAGCTCACCGTTGCCGTCTGTATCAAGCTCTTTAAATTGGCTCATTAATGCTTCGCTTACAGATGCTTCGCTTTTGCTGATTGCGCCATCACCATTAACATCTAATGTGTCAAAGTCAGCGGCAAATGCTGCAGATGAAGTTGCAAGAGCTACAAGTGCTAAAGTTTTGTGTAACGTTTTCATAATCACTATTCCTTCAATGTTGTCTCAACTGTGATAAAGGATATGTTCCTGAATCAGTTTTTCTCTGTGTTCGCTAAGACTATTTCAACTTCGATGCCAAAGTTAAAAAGAACAATAAAATCAGTGTATTAAATTAAAATACCGAGAATTAGGGGGAAATAACGCGATCTATTTGTTGCTGTTTTGCAACAAGCTCGGTGGTTGGTTTTTTGTCACCTTTAAAATCAATAAGTTACAAAGATTAAAATGGAGACAATAGCGATTAATTCGGATTAGAAAACAGAAAAGTTAGGGATTGGAAAATAAATACTATCTGAACAACAAAACTTAAAGAAAAAAATCGAAATTAATTTAATTAGTAATGCATTGATTTAATTGGTTATTTAAATTTATTTATAAAATAATTTTAATATCTATAGGGTTAAATTGAGGAAAATAGCCATTTTGTTGCAAAATGGCGAATTGGCATTAACTATCCAACACTGAAAGGTCAATTAAGTGCTCTTTCATAAACGCTTTCATTTCATCTTCACTGGTATCAAGTTGCACACCAAACATAAAGCCACCCGCTCGCTTGCGTACGCTGCATACCTTGCCACTAAACTCACGTTTACTTAGGGTGATTTGGCAGCTTTGTCCTTTAAAAGCGCTTAAGTCCTCCTTGCTATTAATATCAAACTGCACACCTGTGAGAGAAATATCTTTAATAAGCCCTGCCAATTTTTGCTCCGAAATCACTAAGTTTGCAGGGAATAAAGTAGGAATACGCGCTTCACTTCGTAAGCTAAACAGCTGCACTTGCTGAGGGAAGTCAAGAAAGATTAAGCGATAAGGGTGCGATGATAAGGCGCTTATTTGCTGGCGAAAAGCAATTACTTGACCACCGCCCGCTTCGAGCACAGCCCGTATAATCACCATCACACCGTCTTTGATGAAATCACTGCCGTTCGCCAATCGCTTTGAGGAAGGGTAATTTAAGATGATGTATTGCTCATTCATCAAGCCAATAAACTCTGTTTTCACACGCTTACTATTTGTTGGTGTGATAATTTCCACATCAACTAAGCTACCAGCAGGAATACAGGTTAACTTTTCTAAATTTAATTGCTTTTGGGTTTTTGGCACTTTTTTGATCTCCATTCCTAGAGAGTTATCCGCCGTTTACCCTCGCCAAAACGTTGGGGTAAATAACACTAATAAAGTAAATATTTCTAAACGACCAAATACCATCGCAATAGTAAGTAGCCATTTTGCCGTATCAGAAATCGCGCCGTAATGAGCAGCGACTTCACCTAAACCAGGGCCTAAGTTATTTAAGCAAGCAGCGGTTGCTGAGAATGCACTGATGTTATCCATACCGGTGCCCATCAGCGCCAACATAATAATGACGAACACTAACGCATAGGCTGAGAAAAAGCCCCAAACGGCTTCTACAACTTTATCTGGGAGTGCTTTTCGGCCTAATTTAATTGAATAAATAGCCCTCGGGTGCACTAGACGATTAAGTTCACGAATACCTTGTAGGTAAAGTAAGAACACCCGCACGACCTTCATACCACCACCGGTAGATCCGGCACAGCCGCCAATAAAACTTGAAAAGATAAGTAAAATAGGTAGGAACAGCGGCCATGCTGAGAAGTTATCAGTCGCAAAGCCCGCGGTTGTACTCATTGAAACTGCTTGAAACATGGCTTGGTCGAGAGTCTCATCACCATCGGCATAAATATTATTTGATGACAGCACAGTAAAGCAGACAATAACTAAGGCTAATTGAATCAATAAAAACACTTTGAATTCAGGGTCGCGTAAATAAACACGAATATTGCGTGACGATACAGCTGCATAGTGCAGCGAGAAGTTAATGGCTGCGATCAGCAAAAACACGACACAGATAAAGTTAATTAATGGGCTATCAAACTGCCCCATTGATGCGTCGTAGGTAGAGAAGCCGCCAATCGCAATCGTAGAGAATGCATGACATATTGCATCAAACCAATCCATCCCTGCAGCCCAGTATGCAAGCGTACAGGCAATCGTCAGCGATACATAGATATACCAAAGGTGCTTTGCAGTATCGGCAATACGCGGCGTCATTTTTGAATCTTTAACCGGACCGGGGGTTTCTGCACGGTATAGCTGCATGCCACCGACCCCTAGCATAGGCAGTACCGCGACCGCGAGTACGATGATCCCCATACCACCTAGCCATTGCAGTTGCTGGCGATAAAAGAGCACTGATTTAGGTAGGTATTCTATGCCCGTAAGTACGGTAGCCCCTGTCGTTGTCAGCCCAGAAAAGGCCTCAAATACCGAGTCAGCTAAGGAAAGATTAGGTTCTTGTAAGAACACTAAAGGCACCGCAGCGAAGGTACCTAGTACTAACCAAAACAAGACCACAATCAAGAAGCCTTCACGGGCTTTAAGATCACCATGTTCATGACGGTTTGGATAATAAGCCGCTAAACCAATTACAACACTAAAGATAAAAGCGAGAACGAATGGCACACCACCACCGTCTTTGTAGATCAAAGACACCAGTGCCGGTGGCACCATAGTGATACTAAATAACGCCACCAGCTGGCCGAGAATTTTTATTATGGTACGAAATTGCATCTAGGCGTATCGCTTTCTTATTAAATGTTTAGCTAATACAGTTTATTGTCTTACAGGCTTAATTGTAAGTAAACGGAATGTATTATTTTTACATTTCAAACTTTTCTGACTTTTAGGCTAACTTCGCCATGAGTCAATTCATGGATATCATCAATCGCTTGCTCTGCCTGACGGCTATCGATTTCAATTTGCCAAGTGATGTTCTCTGCAAATTGTTTTTCGATATTAAGCACCTGATACTGATTTTTTAATAACTGCTCGATTGCACCTTGTACGCTGTAATCACTTTGACCTATCAGCTCAACACTCGGTACCTTGGTAATGGTTTTAAGCTCACGCATGGCGTTATTTAAACTACCGCCGTAAGCACGCACAAGCCCACCTGTACCAAGCTTGATGCCCCCGAAATAACGGGTTACCACCGCTGTAATTTCACCAATACCAGAGCCAGTTAATACATTGAGCATGGGTTTACCTGCTGTGCCATTGGGTTCACCATCATCAGAAAAGCCATACACATGACTGCCACCGGGGTTACCCGCAACATGTGCCCAGCAATTATGACGAGCATCGCTGTATTTATCTTGAATTTCTTTAATAAAGGCTTTTGCTGCCGCAAGATCAGGAGTGTGGGCAATATGCACAATAAAGGTGCTTTTTTTGATTTCTTCTTGGTAAAAAACCGGCTCAGCCGGATATTGGTATTCAGACATAATTGCTTATCTAAAAAAATGGGGCCTATTGGCCCCGATATTCACTAACCTTTATCGTTAATCTAAGTGTAGATCACGCGTCATGTTTTCTAGGCTATCTTCATGAACGATAATATTATCTTCAATACGGATACCGCCAAATGGCTTAAGCGCTTCAACTTTTTCCCAGTTAATAAACTGTTTGTTGTCAGTTTGCGCAAGGTCACCTAATAACGAGTCGATAAAGTATAAACCAGGTTCAATAGTAAATACTTGGTTCTTTTCGATTAAGCGAGTGCAACGTAGGAAAGGATGACCTTCCGGTGGTGCTTGGTGCGCACCTGTATCATCAGCCATAAAACCACCCATATCGTGAACTTGTAAACCAAGGTGGTGACCAAGACCATGCGGGAAGAACGTCGACGTAATACCACGTTCCACAATTTCAGCGGCTGGTAATTTCACAATATTAAAGTCGCTTAGTACTTGCGCTACACGCTGGTGACAATCTAAATGCAATTCACCGTATAACAGACCTGGCTTTAATGCTTTACCTAAAGCGATTTGATGCTCAGTCATTACTTTAATTAAGTCGCTAAATTCACCTGACTTTTTAAAGTCATAAGTACGTGTGATATCAGCAGCATAACCATTAAAGTTTGCACCAGCGTCAATAAGGAAAGAATGATGCGTTTGCGGCGCTTTAGGTTCAAAATGCGTGTAATGTAAAATTGCACAGTTCTCATTTAGTGCAACGATATTACCGTAAGGCATTTCGTTTTCACTCTGGCGGGTAGCCATGAGGTAAGCTTGCTGAATATCAAACTCTGAACCACCAGCAAAAAACGTATCACGTGCTGCTTTATGGCCATCTACCGCGATACGGTTAGCTTGTCGTAAACACTCAAGCTCGTATTGTGTTTTATAAGCACGATGAAAATGCAAGTAGTTCATCACTGGCTCTGGATTCATAATGCTAAAGCCCAGTGCTTGCGCTACTTCTAAATATTCACCGATATAAGCATATTTAGCTTTATCATAAGGAAGCAGTTTTTCTACCTGATCTGGCTGTACTAATAATTCAATATCAAAATACTCAGCCCAAAAATCACGTGGTTCGTCAGGCACTTTATGCCAAAAGTCGACAGGACGATAAAAAATCAGTTTCGGCTTAGATGCACCATCAACCACAATCCAGCAATGTGGGTTGTCGATCACTGGTAACCAAGCTTTAAATTGCGGATTCACCTTAAACGGATAATACATGTCATCTAAAAACTGACGTTTAGCCTGACCTGAGTGAATTACTAACCCTTCTAAACCTTCACGCTCTGTAATTGTACGAGTGCGTTGTTGCAAGGTTGCAATATGTTCGGCGTATAGCACCGCTAATTTATCCATAGTAAACCCATCTTTAGTAAATTTAACTTGTTAGAAGTCTATCATAGCCAGCACTATCCCCCAACTGAGGGAGGATAGTGTGGCAAATCGAGTTTAACCACCCATCGACATATCAAGGATTGGCGCTAGAACATTGCCATCGCGTCCTAATCGAGTGTGATAAACCTGTCTGTAAGCAAACACGTTTTTAACGTAGTTTCGTGTTTCTGTGTAAGGAATTAACTCAATCCACAGCTCTGCTGGCATAGCTTGCTCTGGGATCCAACGTTTAATACGATGGTAGCCCGCATTATAAGAAGCCGTTGCTAGGATTTCGTTGCCATGATTTTTCTTTTTCAAATACTGCAAATACTCACTACCAAGACGAATATTAGTACGAGGCTGATATAACTGTTTTCGTGATACCGAGCTCTTATTCATATATTTAGCAGTGCTTGGCAACAACTGCATTAAACCATGGGCATTTGCATGAGAACGCGCATCCGGTGCAAAAGAGCTTTCACGGCGTGAAATTGCAATGCTCCAAGCGACATCAATATGGCTACGACTACTATAGGTGGCAAACACATTCTTAAATGCAAATGGGAAACGTAAGTCGACATAGTCCCACTCTTTTATTTGCGCTAAGGTGTAAATAGTACTGTCATACCAATCAAGTTCAGCAGCAAGCAAAGACGCGGCGAGCTTTTCTTCTTTGGTTGATGTATCCGTTAAATAATTCCATTCACGACGCGCAGAAGTAAAACGCTCAAGCTCATACAAAGCGCGAGCGCGCTTAAAGCCAGGGGCATTGGCCACCTCAAGCTTTAACTTGTTACTTATATTAATTTCTTTATTATTTAAGCTAACCGGAACACCTAAGCGTGCAGACGCTAAAAAGCCGTAATAGTCACGCTCTTTAGCCACTGTTTGCCAAATCTCACGAGCTCGTTCGACTTCACCACGTTGATTTAAGCTATACGCCAGCCAATATTGCTGACCAAGGCTCAAGTTTTCTTTACCTGTGAAAAACGCCACTATGCCAGACCAATCTTGCCTCTCTAGCATATTACCAAGTTGCCATTGCATTAACTTTTGAGTTTGGCGTTCTTTAGGCACCTTATTTAACCAAAAGCGTGCTTGTTGATGACCGCTTGAGGCAAGCGATAACGCAAAGCTGTAGTAAACGTCTGCTTTTTGCTCGTCAGTGTAATTAAACATGGTTTCGAGTTTTTCCCATGCACGTAATGCAAGGTCTTTATCTCGCCATACTAAGCGCTTCACACCATAAATCGCGATTTGCCCTTCTTTAGCAGACTTTTTCTTATAACGATAAAGACCCGCCGAAGCACTTGGGTCTTTGCGTACCTTTAAATATAAATCAGCTAAATATTGATCAGCACGAGGCAATAATGTTTTTAAATATGGAATTAAACTCGATGAGCCTCCTTCGGCAGCTAAGCTAATACGCTGCCAAACTCGCTCTTCGGTCTGGTAGCCTTTTTTCTTCCAAAGTGAGAACAACTCATCACATTCTTTTGGCTGAGATTTTCCTACCACCCATAAATCTGTTACTTGGTTCATGATGGCTTTTTCAGGGGCACCTAAGTCCAATTGAAAACTTAAATAAGGACAAGTTAATTCGTTATTGCTTGTTTCGCGGTAGTTACGAATATAAGCCGCTTTTTTATTATACTTTTTTAAATAATTAAGCCATGCCTTACGCACAGGCCACTCTAATGGCGTGTTTTGGTAAACATTGAGGTAGTCCTCGATTTCGGTCTGGTGTTTAAGGCTTGGATTCCGTTGCCAATAAGCCTTTTCGACATAAGGTTTCAATGGGTGATCAAGCCCATTTGCCGCCTCTTTCATGTCTTGATAATCACCGTAACGCGCCTTTTTTTCTGCTTTTAAAAAAGCGTCATGTTTATCGTTGGCTTCAGCTGCAAAAAAAGGAAAAAGTAATGCGGCAGCTGTCCAACCAAGGAGTTGTTTTTTCATGATGACCTTTAACAAAAATTAAAGAATTAATAACAAAAAACTTCTGCTACACCTTAGCACCAAACCAGCTATATTTTAACCAATCGCGATAAAGCGTAGTAAATTTTTCGTTGCATTTTCATTTTAAAGCAAGCACACTGATTGAAATGCAAACTCATCGTACCAGTCTTAGTTAATAAACTAGGGAGAATAATAATGTTATATAAAAGCGATTCATTTGAAGTTGCTTTCATCAAGGACAACATCGCCGAGTTTAAGTTCTGTGCCGACGGTTCAGTAAACAAACTTTCGCAGCAAACCTTGCAAGATTGCGCTTTAGCATTAAAAGAATTGGCAACAAACTCAGATATCAAAGGCATGGTGTTCACCAGCGATAAAGATCATTTCATTATCGGCGCCGACATTTTCGAATTTTTACCTACATTCACTAAACCTCAAGAAGAACTTGTTGCATGGATCAAAAATGCAACTGACGTTTTTGACGCTATTGAAGATTTACCTTTCCCAACGTTAAGTGCTGTAAACGGCATGGCGCTTGGTGGTGGATGTGAGTGGGCACTTGCTACCGATTATCGCGTTGGTAGTACTGATGCTAAAATTGGCCTACCTGAAGTTAAACTAGGTATTATGCCTGGTTTTGGTGGTACAGTTCGCCTTCCACGCCTTATTGGCGCTGATAATGCGATGACATGGATCACTACAGGTAAAGAAAACCGCGCCGCTGATGCCCTAAAGGTAGGTGCATTTGACGCAGTAGTTAGTGCTGACAAACTTTTAGAGTCAAGTATTGCAACACTTGAGCAAGCAATTGCTGGCAAGCTAGATTGGCAAGCAAAACGACAAGTAAAATTACAGCCACTGAAAATGAACCGTGTTGAGCAAGGTATGAGCTTTGCGATGGCGGAAGGCATGGTAATGGGTCAGACAAAAGGTCACTACCCAGCACCTGTTATGGCTGTAAAAACAATCAAAGCTGCGGCAAACTGTGAACGCGCTGAAGCAATGGCGATTGAAAACGCTAACTTTGCTAAATTAGCAGCAACAAGCGAAGCTGCTGCGCAAACAGGTATTTTCTTAGCTGACCAATACATTAAAGGTAAAGCGAAGAAGCAAGCTAAACACAGTGAGCTTGAGATCAAACAAGCTGCTGTATTAGGTGCTGGTATTATGGGCGGTGGTATTGCATACCAGTCTGCTTATAAAGGCACACCAATTATCATGAAAGACATCAACCAAGATGCACTTGATTTAGGTATGGGTGAAGCATCTAAGCTACTTGGCAAAAAAGTACAACGTGGCCATATGGCGATGGATAAGATGGTTGCTACCTTAGGCAAGATCAAGCCAACGCTAAACGATGCAGACTTACAAAGCGCAGACATCGTTGTTGAAGCTGTGGTTGAAAACCCTAAAGTGAAGCAAGCTGTTCTTGCGGGCCTTGAAAAAGACTTACCAGCGGGCACTATCCTAACTTCAAATACCTCAACAATTCGTATTGACGAGTTAGCATCGGCACTTGAAAAACCAGAAAACTTCTGTGGTATGCACTTCTTTAACCCAGTGCCAAAAATGCCATTAGTAGAAATCATTCGTGGTGAAAAAACATCAGAAGCAACAATTAATGCCGTTGTTGATTACGCATTAAAACTTGGTAAATCACCAATCGTTGTAAACGACTGCCCTGGTTTCTTTGTAAACCGCGTACTATTCCCTTACTTTGCAGGTTTCAGCAAACTTGTTGTTGAAGGTGCTGACTTCACTAAAGTTGATAAAGTGATGGAAAATGTATTTGGTTGGCCAATGGGTCCTGCCTATCTTCTTGATGTTGTAGGTATCGATACAGCTTACCACTGTACTGGTGTAATGGCTGACGGTTTCCCTGAGCGTATGGCTCGCCAAGATAAAGACCCTGTTACTGTATTTGCAAACGAAAAACGCTTTGGTCAGAAAAATGGTGCTGGTTTCTACCAATACGCACCAGACCGTCGTGGTCGCTTGAAAAAAGCAAAAGATGCTACAGCAACAGAGTTACTCAGTGCTATTACTGATGCACCTAAAGACTTCGATAAACAAGAAATCATTGACCGTTGTATGATCCCGATGATCAACGAAGTACTACTTTGTTTACAAGAAGGTATCGTAGCGTCACCACAAGAAGCTGACATGGCGCTAATTTACGGCATTGGTTTCCCTCCATTTAGAGGCGGTGCATTCCGTTACTTAGATCAAACTGGTTTAGCGAACTTTGTTGCAACAGCAGACAAATACGCTCACTTAGGTGCGATTTACCAAGTATCAGATGAAACTCGCAAGTGGGCCGAAGAAGGCCGTGTATTCTATAAGGTGGAAGGATAAGAAACATGAATAATCCAGTAATCGTAGATTGTATCCGCACACCAATGGGTCGTTCAAAGAACGGCGTATTCAAAAACAAGCGTGCGGAAGATTTAAGTGCTCACTTAATGAAAGGTTTGTTAGACCGTAACCCAGCCGTTGATCCAGCATCAATTGATGATATTTACTGGGGCTGTGTACAACAAACTTTAGAGCAAGGTTTTAACATTGCTCGTAACGCAGCACTACTAGCCGGTATCCCTCACTCAGTACCAGCTGTCACAGTTAACCGTTTATGTGGTTCATCAATGCAAGCATTACACGATGCAGCACGCGCTATTATGACTGGCGCTGGTGATACCTACATCATTGGCGGTGTTGAGCACATGGGTCACGTACCTATGACTCACGGTAATGATTTTCACCCAGGTTTATCCACGTCTGTAGCACAAGCTGCTGGCGTAATGGGTTTAACTGCAGAATACCTTGCTACGCTACACGGCATTAGCCGTGAGCAACAAGACGAATTTGCTTACCGTTCACACCAACGTGCACACGCGGCAACTGTTGAAGGTCGTTTCCGTCGTGAAATCCTGCCAATGGAAGGTCACGATGCAGATGGTTCTTTAATCTTAGTTGAAGACGATGAAGTAATCCGTCCTGAGACAACTGTTGAAGGTTTATCGCAACTTCGCCCTGTATTCAATCCAGCATCAGGTAGCGTAACCGCAGGTACTTCTTCTGCACTTTCTGACGGCGCATCAGCAATGCTTGTAATGAGCGAAGAGAAAGCAAAAGAACTTGGTTTACCAATTCGTGCACGTATTAAATCAATGGCTGTTGCAGGTTGCGATCCATCAATCATGGGTTACGGCCCTGTTCCTGCATCGCAAAAAGCACTTCAACAAGCAGGTATCACTATTGACAATATCGATGTTGCAGAGCTTAACGAAGCCTTCGCAGCACAATCTCTACCAGTATTAAAAGACCTAGGTCTGATGGATGTGGTAGATGAAAAAGTTAACCTAAATGGTGGTGCAATTGCACTTGGTCACCCGCTTGGTTGTTCTGGTTCACGTATTAGCACAACGCTTATTCACCTAATGGAAGACAAGAACGCTAAATACGGCCTAGCAACTATGTGTATTGGTTTAGGCCAAGGTATTGCAACTGTATTTGAGCGCGTAGAATAACGAGCTCACACCAAACATCTTGGTGATAAAAAGGCGCACTGAATTGCTCAGTGCGCCTTTTTTATTTGCTTTGCTTTCACTTATTGAAACTGGCGGCAATAGAAAGTTAAAATAGCCGCTTATTAATCGTCTCTTTCACCTAAAAGGTCAGCCATGAGTTTTGATAATCCCGATCACCAATTAGATGCACTTGGCCTTCGATGTCCAGAACCCGTGATGATGGTGCGTGGTGCAGTACGAAAAATGAAAGATGGCGAAACCTTACTTATCATCGCCGACGACCCATCAACCACCCGCGATATCCCAAGCTTTTGTACCTTTATGGACCACACACTTGTAGCTAAAGATGTAGAACAAGCACCGTATCGATACTTAGTGAAGAAAGGGTTGTAACAACGAGTTTCGAGTTTCGAGTTTCGAGTTTCGAGTTTCGAGTTTCGAGTTTCGAGTTTCGAGTTTCGAGTTTCGAGTTTCGAGTTTCGAGTTTCGAGTTTCGAGTTAATCAATTAAAATTAAAAGTGAGCATTTATCAATATTAAACGCTCACTCGATCTGATCTGACTTCATAAAAGTAGACACCTTTTTGGAGTCAGTAATCATGAAAGTAAAGTCACAGCGTAGATATTCCCTCGAATTTAAAATAAAAGTCGTTCAAGAGTCGTTAGACACCACAGATACAGTTAAGATGGTC
>NZ_JAKGBH010000058.1:0-26065 GCF_021532515.1 Pseudoalteromonas sp. PAST1
TAGAATCGATAAATGATGAAATATTGGCGAAGCTATGATTAAGGGGCATAAAAAAATCCGATGACCTGTGATCATCGGATTTTGATCCTATTATGCCAAATGTCAATTGCTTAACTGATCGGCATTGGAGCCCAGGCTCTGCTTTTTGTTGGGCTAGATAACTCGTGAGAAACGAGTTTGCTTGATTTGTTGTTGTAGGTGCGCATCAAAGCACATACAAATAATACGAATAAATAAATTACCGCGAGCTGTTACTGTGATCTTATCTTGGCTAACAGACACCAAGCCATCAGCTAGTAATGGGTCGAGTGCCTGTAGTGCCTCGCAGAAGTAGCTGGCAAAGTTAATATTAAACTGCTTTTCGATTGCTGGAATATCCAGCTCAAACTGGCAGATCAATTGTTTGATAACCGCTGCACGTAACGTATCGTCATCAGTTAAAGCAACACCTTTACAGATTGCACTGCCATATCCTTCTTGCACGGCTTTGTAATAGTGCTTTAACTCTTTTTCGTTTTGTAAAATGGCATTGCCTATTTGCGAAATAGATGACACACCCAAACCTAATAAGTCACATTGGCCATGCGTTGTGTAACCTTGGAAATTACGGTGTAATTGACCTGCGTTTTGTGCAATTGCTAGTTCATTGTCTTTACGGGCAAAGTGGTCCATACCAATAAACTGATAACCCGCCGCTAACATCTGCTCAAGGGTATTTTTGAACATAGTGAGCTTGTCGCCAGCAGATGGTAAGTCAGCGTCTTTAATTTTACGCTGAGCAGCGAATCTATCTGGTAAGTGGGCATAGTTAAATACCGACACGCGATCAGGGTTTAACTCTATCAGCTGCGCAATCGTCTCTTTAAAACTCTCTGGTGTTTGCAGTGGCAAACCGTAAATCATATCTGCATTAATAGACTTAAAGCCAAGTTCACGAGCCTCACTTATTAAACCTTTTACAGATTGCACGCTTTGTGGGCGATTAACTGCCAGCTGCACATCATCATTGAAATCCTGAATACCAAACGAGACACGATTGAAGCCAAGTTTACGTAGGTGAACTAGCATGCCATCAGCTAAAGAACGAGGGTCAATCTCAATACCGCGTTCGGCATCATCAGAAAAATTAAAATGCTGCTCAACCAGCGCCATTAAGCGACTCATTTGCTCTGCCGATAAGAACGTTGGTGTACCACCCCCTAAATGCAGTTGCTCAACGTTATAATCGGCAAAAAGTGTTGCTTGCTCAGCAATTTCAAGCGCTAAGTTATCTAGGTATAAATCGGCTTTAGATTGATGACGAGTGATCACCTTATTACAACCACAGTAATAACAAAGCTGACTGCAAAAAGGGATATGGATATACAGCGATAAAGAACGGCTTTTCGACGCTGCAATCGCGTTAATCATATCTTGTTGCTTATAACCATCAGCTAAAGACAATGCCGTTGGGTAAGATGTATATCGAGGCCCAGAAATATTGTACTTGTTGATCAGAGATTGATCCCAGCTTGGTAAATTTATCACAGTCAGCACTCCGCAATTGATTGAGCGGCTATTTTAACGAGTTTAGCAAGTTAGCTATTTGATCTAGAACAATGTCGGAGAATAGAAACGAATCGGCAATGCTTTAAGGTCGTTGTAAAAACAAAGAGTTTACTATTTGAGCAGTTGATTTAATGATTGTTAAAATAAAGGGTTTTGCTAGTGACAAGGTTGCAAAAACTTTTTATACTGCATCCCGCTTTAGTCAGTTAAACCTGTTAAACGCATCAAAAAATTTAGCTTTCGCTAATACAATGGCCCCTTAGCTCAGTTGGTTAGAGCACACGACTCATAATCGTTAGGTCCCCAGTTCAAGTCTGGGAGGGGCCACCATTTTCTTACTGTAAAAATCCAAAATTAAAGTTTTAAGCTGTTTTTATAGCTGTGCTCAATTTCTTTTTATCCTTAAAATTCAATGAAATAAAATTATTTTTTAATTTTTTAAAAATATTTTGTCAGGTTTTCTGTGTTTGTCTCGTCTATAGCTGCAAATGACACGAAGTTGTTCTATTCGGTGGTAGTAATAGGCAGTGTCTTATGTATCTATTTTTACGAAAAGGACAAACTCATGACGACTACAACATCAACTGTGAATACGCTAAAACTTGATTCAACAAATGCACCATTTAGTGATGCTGCTGTTTGGTTAAAAGAAGGGTGGGGGCTATTTAAAAAAGCACCGTTTAAACTTTTTTTACTTATGACGCTGTTCGCTATTGTGCCAGGTTTAGTGCAGCTATTACCTGCACCTACGGGTTTAACCGTATCAAAGTGGTTAGCGCCTATGTTAATGGCAACGGTGTGGCCACTGTTGTTTAACCTGAATAATCAGCAAGGCTTTTCATTTAAGCACAATGCAACATGGATGAAGTGGGGGCGAGTTGCCGTGTGGTCAGTTGTTGGTATTTTACTGGCGCTGGTGCAATTTGCTGTTGGGAGTACTTTGATTGGTAGTGAGCAGTTATCGGCTTTATTGTCAGGTCAGTTTGTTGATGTTGAGCGCTGGCGCGTAGGGGTCATGTTTGTATCAATTGTTCCTGTAAATATGTTGCTTATGTTTGTGCTACCTCTGTTACTTTTAAACAATGCTTCGCTTAGTGCAGCTGTTAAAGAAGGCATTACAACGGCACTAAAGGTGATTAAACCATTAAGCATGCTTTGTTTGATTAATACGCTTGTTACCTTTGCTGCCCCTTATAGTCTTTTACCTATGTTGTTGGTAGGGCCGGTATTAGCATGTACCTACTTTTGTGCCTATAATCGTTTGTTCAAATAATAATAAAAACATGGAAGTACAGTGAAAGCTGATGTTCAAATAAACACATTGCTGAATGAATACGCGCCGCTGTTGGCGCGTGTTGCTGCAACCTACGAGATCAATCAAGCGCTACAAGATGAGCTAATTCAAGAGATGTCGCTGGCTGTTTGGCGCGCTTTTGAAAGCAATGACTCATCACCCGATGTTGCCTTTCGTGGCGATGCCAGCATAAAAACCTATATTGCCCGAATAGCTCACAATAAAGCGGTTGATCATGTGATAAAAGAGCAAAACCGCAAAGAGGTGGCAAGCTCTGAAAGTATTGATTACACCCAAGCCTTAAGTGCGCATAAGTCACCAGACGACAGTTTAGATTTAATGGCTGCCCTTCGTAAATTGACGCTGAAATATCGGCAGGTGCTTGCTTTGCAGCTTGAAGGGTTTAATCAAAGTGAGATAGCTCAAACGCTGGGGCTGTCTGAGGACGCGGTTGCTAAACGTGTAAGTAGGGCAAGACAACAACTTGCGAGCCTAATGGAGTAAATAAAGTGGATAAATTCGAAGCAGATGATCAATTAGCTAAGTGGCAGCAGGCATTCGTGCAGGCAACGCCGAAAGTGGATAGTGCAGCGTTAATAGCACAAACGCAAAAGTCGCGAGCTAAGTTAAAACTAAAAGGGTTAATCGACTCATTTTTAGGTGTTGTGGTAACCGTATTTTGTATTTACGCCATGTTGTTTGAGGCAAAAAATACCTATGAAACCATTATGTTTGCGCTATTAGTGCCTATTCCTTTAGGTTTTGGAATTTGGTCATACCGCTTAAGACGAAAGCTTTGGCGAGCAGAAACACTAGACGTTAATGCAATGCTTAATTTTAAAGAAAGCCAGCTGAAGCACCAAGTTCATTATTGGCATGTGAGTTTTATTGGCTGCATTGCTCTTTGGTGCGCTTTGCTAATGGTTGCCTTGTTTAATATGGTTATGTTTAAAACATACAGCCTATGGCTTATCCAGCTTGGTATTAATGGTATTATCGTGCTGGCTGTTTATATACGCTATAAAAAATTAAAAACACAGCTAGCTGTAGCACTTGAGAGCATTCAAGCAATGCGCTGATGTGCGGCTCTCACTTTTGCTGCGAATTGATTTAACCAGCCAGTAGCTAAACTTGGTTTGTAAACCAGCTCGAGGCGCTCTTGGCAAGTGTAGTTACAGTCTAATACATCGATGACTTTGAGGGCTGGATCGTTTGCAATAAAATCAGGGACGTATGCTAATGCAATCCCTTGTTTGACGAGTGACAGCAAGGTGCTGAAATCGTTGCAGCGATAACTTATGGTTCTAGGTACTTTGTCATCTCGCCAACCATCTGAGCCGACACCCCTAGTTACGCCACAAAAGGGTGAAATACTCGGACAAGCAAAACTAAATTGAAAAAGCTCTCTGTTGGTGAGTGAACCCTTACTAAACTGTTCGAATAATGGATGCGAGTGCGCAGCTACAACTTTGAAAGTAGTTGTGCCTAAATATATACGTTCAAAGTCACTTTGCAGTGTGCTTTCATTTAATGCCACTTCGGTAACTAAAGCTAAATGGGCATGGCCGCTGGCAACCTGTTCAATGGCTTGACCTTCCCAACTTGTATCAATATTAAATTGAAAACCTTGCTCATTAAATTGCGATAATAAAAAAGGCAGGTAATGCTGTAGCAGCAAAGAGGGGCCGGATAAGTTAACAACCGTATTTTTCGTGCTTCCATTAAACTCGCTGATAGCTTGATCAGCCTCATGAACCAAATTAAGCGCATAATGGCGAAATTTTTCACCTTGCTGATTTAGTTTTATATTTCGACCAATTCGCTTAAATAGTTGTGTATTTAGCTTAATTTCGAGCCGTTTTATGACCTTCGAAAGCGCACCAGGTGTGACATTTAATGTTGCAGATGCTTGCTGTAAGTTATTGTGCTTTGCGATGATCAAAAACTTTCGTAAATCTTCTGTATCCAAGTTTGCCTCTAATTCCAATATGGAAACGTATAGATAGTTTTAATAGCTTAATGGTTAATTGTTTAAGTGCAATAATTTCGTTATTAAATTTCATTAAGTGAGAGAGCGATGACGTCTTACAATCTTAAGCAGTGGTTTTATGTTAAGCGCCCTGATGGACGTGTCAGTGAGCAGCATTATGCATTGCGAGAATCTGTAATTTCGCCGACATTGGCTAAAAACGAAGTGCTGCTAGAGGCAAAGTATATTTCTGTCGATCCATATATGCGTATTCAACAAGCTGCTAAGCCGAACTGGGAGCAACCTCATGCATTAAATACAGTGCAAGGAGCAGCGGTTGTTGCTCAGGTTTTAAAGTCAAACAGCGAACGATTTAAGCAAGGTGATTGGGTAAGCGCTTATTCAGGTTGGCAAACTCATGCAGTTGTCCATGCCAATGAAATACAAGCCTTAAACCCTAATGATGCCGATGTAAAAACGGCACTAGGTGTTTTAGGTATGCCTGGGCGAACAGCTTGGTTTGGTTTAATGGAAGCAGGTAAACCAAAAGCCGGCGAGACGGTTGTCGTTTCAGGTGCTGCAGGAGCTGTGGGTTCGTTAGTTACTCAGTTTGCGATAAAAAATGGTTGTCGTGTTATTGCCCTAGCTGGATCTGAAGAAAAATGTACTTGGTTAGAAAAGCTCGGGGTCGCTTATGCGCTTAACTATAAGCAATTTGACTCAGCCCAACAGTTGCACGAAAGGTTGATGGAGCTTGGTGGTGTTGATGTTTATTTTGATAATGTTGGCGGGATGAACACTGATGCGGTGTTGAGCAGCTTAAACTTGCGTGCTCGTGTAGTGATTTGCGGGCAAATCTCGCAGTACGATGGCTCGCTTGACAACCCCGAACTAGGCCCTCGCTTTCTCCATCAATTACTTTATAAACGAGCGACAATTCAAGGGATTTTAGCAAGAGACTTTACTCACCGTATGCCTGAAATGATTAATCATATTTTGCCGTGGTTAAAAGCAGGAGAGATCCAATTTAAAACAACCGAAATTAATGGCTTTGAAAATTTACCAAGCGCGCTTGAGGGATTGTTCGAAGGGAAGAATATCGGTAAAGCGATTGTTCGTGTTAAATAAAAGGTATTAAAAAATGAAAGCAAATTTCGCTGTTCTGTTGTTACTTTGTTGTTTAATTGTCAGTTTTAAAAGCGTAGCAAAAGAGGTTAAACATTTTCATGCGCATAGCCGAGTTGGCATGCATGGCATGGTGTTGTTCACCGATGGCGTTGAGCTCTATGCCAGCCACCTTCCTTTGTACCACGCCCCGCATGATTACCAATTAATTTATCGTGTAGAAACTCGCTATGAGAAAGAACTAATTCGTTGGCTTACTGTGCAAGAAAGTGATTCAATTCCTCAGTATTTAAATTCGATGATCACTCTATTGCCTGCTAAGTTTGACTTGAATAAGTTAATTGCTGGGCAGACATTCAGTGTGCCCAGCCAGTTATTCTTTGGTCACTTCGAACGAGGCGGTAAAAAATGGCTAAAGGATGAAAACTTTAAGTTTGTTTCTCTTGTATATAAACGAGCACTGTCATCGACTCAGCACGAGTCGCAACCGCGCTGGCAAAGAATAAATAAAGCGACAAATGAACAAGGAATACAAATATTGGTACATCAAATACAGGCCAGCCCGTCATTTGACGCCATTGCTTTAGTAAGAGGGTGTGAAGCTGAGCGTTTGCAGGTAGAAGTAAACGTGCCAACATTTACGCAATTATCAAATAGCTTTAAAGGCTGTGAGTACAGCCAAATAGTTTATTTTGAAACGCAGGATTTTATAAAGTAGCCAGTAAAAAGGCACTTATTTGTATGTGCCTTTTAATTCTTCTGACTATTTGTAACCGTTCGGGTTATTGCTTTGCCAGCGCCATGTATCTTGCATCATCTCATCGATACCACGCTCAGCTTGCCAGCCAAGCTCTTTTAACGCTTTTTCTGGAGCTGCGTAGCAAGCTGCAATATCGCCCGCTCGACGCGGCGAAATTTGGTAAGGTACGGCTTGACCGCTGGCTTTCTCAAAAGCGGTAACCATCTGCAGTACTGAATAACCATTACCTGTGCCTAGGTTAAATACGTGCGCACCTGTATCACTTGCAATTCGGTTCAGTGCTTTTAAGTGACCTAATGCTAAATCGACAACGTGGATATAGTCACGAACACCTGTACCATCTACAGTATCGTAGTCATCCCCAAACACACCAAGCTTTTCTAGTTTACCCACAGCAACTTGCGAAATATAAGGTAATAAGTTGTTAGGAATACCATTAGGGTCTTCACCAATAAGGCCAGACTCATGTGCGCCTACAGGGTTAAAGTAACGTAAGATAACAAAGGCAAAGCGTTCATCGGATTTCGCGATATCTTGCAGCATCATCTCTACCATAAGCTTTGATGTGCCATACGGGTTAGTCGTGCCGCCAACTGGGAAGTCTTCGCGAATTGGTAAGCTTGCTGGGTCACCGTATACGGTTGCTGATGAGCTAAATACTAACTTAAACACGCCAGCATCACGCATAGCATCAACCAGAGTCAGTGTACCTTGTACGTTGTTTTGATAATACTCGATAGGTTTTACAACCGATTCACCAACCGCTTTTAAACCAGCGAAGTGAATAACACTATCAATCGTGTGTTCACTGAAGATTTTGTCTAAACAGGCTCTATCTAAAATATCACCTTGATAAAACGTGACGTCTTTGCCGGTGATTTGTTTTACGCGAGCCAATGACTCATTTGATGAATTGCTTAAATTATCAAGTACAACAACGTCTGTGCCTTGTTGTAGTAACTCTAAAACGGTGTGAGAACCGATGTACCCGGCTCCGCCGGTGACTAAAATGGTCATAAAATATCCATGAACTATACCTGGTTGAATTAGCCTTATTTCATCACATTTCGCGTTAAATTACATGAATAAAATGTGATTAAACTTCTTTCATAGAAATATCAGTGTCTTGTTTTTGATTACATTTTGCACCATATTGGTTACATCCAAGCGTTGAGTTATTAAGCTATAGTTAATTGTCAGCTGCTAAATTTTAATCAAAAGCTATTCCTGTTAAGTGGAGATAAAGATGAAAATTGTAAAGAAAATGGCCTTAGCAATGGTTATTGCACTACCTGCTTTTGCTCACGCAGGGGAGGCTAAGGTTAAATGGCATGACTTTAACGATTACCGTGATGTGCGCCCCGGAAATAACTCACCAAAAGGTGCATTTCATAAAAACGTGGCAAAGAGCTTTGAGAAGCACTTTAACAAGCTTGCTGAACAGTTACCTGATGGCTACACCTTCAATGTGGAAGTAACAGAGCTTGACCTTGCTGGTGATGTGCGTTTTGGAACGATGAATGAACTGCGCATTATCAAGCCAATTTATTTCCCACGCATAGACCTTAATTATTCGATTACTGATAAAGACGGTAAAGTGATTAGTGAAGCAAAAGACGTAAAGCTTAAAGATATGGGCTTTATGGACCGCATGAAAACAGGGCGCGATGAAGCTTATTATTACGACAAGCGTTTAATTACTGATTGGTTTGAAGATGAGTTGTTACCATCGTTAAATCTTGGCGAATAAATCACCTTGTTTGCAGCAGGTGTGAATTTATTCGCAAAGTAGACGTTTCAGTAAGAATAGCGCCTAATGCAAGTTAAGAAGACTCTCTGGCTTGCAGGTAGGCGTTTACTAGAGCTGTGATTATTTGGCCTGCATCGTTTATACCTGTTTCTAAACTAACCGGGTGTTGTGATGGTGCGCCTTCACATAAATGTAAGTAGCGGGCTGTTGCTTGGCTGGCAGCTAAATGCACAAAGTGTTCTGCATCACTCACATTAAAACCACAGTTGGTGTATGCGCTAACTGGCATTAACGAAATACTGTCTAAGTCTACTTCTACGCCAAGCGAGGCATTATCAAACTGAGCTAGTGCGTGTTGACATGCTGAAGATAAATCAACTTTACGACGTACTTGAATGTCTTGGTAACTATCAAACGTGAAGTTTGCGTTGGTTAGGGCATCCATAATCGCTTGGTTATTTTTAAATTCGTGTAAACCCATCACATGATAATCAGCAAGGTGGTTTTCGCTGTACGCATATCTAAAGCCATTGCCACTATGGCGGCCTTCACACTCTCTGAAATCAGCATGAGGGTCTAAGTTAATAGCATTTACTGGTTTACCATCTTGCTTACTAAGGGCACGTAAAATACCTAAGCAGTTGTTGTGGCCGCCACCGATTACAATTGGCTCAAGGCCAGCTGCAAAAATCATCGCAAGCACTTGCTCAACGCGGGTGTCTATATCAGCGCACAATTCACGTAGTTTGGCTAAGTCAGCGTCGTTTTTATTATCAAGGTCAGCAGCTTGTTGGTTTAAGTCATCAAGGGCCACTTCGCCGAGTAATAACACACGTTCATGATTTAAAAATTGGTTATGTGTTTGGTTTAAAAAGCGCTTTAAAAATGCCTGCCACGCTTGCCCTGAGCCACCATTACCTAAGTTGGCACGAGGGCCAATATCTTCACATACGCCAACTAAGACATAACGAATACCGAATTGTTTTGCATCGATGAGTGCTTGTGGGGCGTTAACTTGAGTGTCGAGAAGGGCAAGGGCTTGCCAAGCTTTGAGTTCGTTAGCGCGGCGGACACATAAGTGCTTTACCGCCGCTTCATCATAAATTTTAAGGTAGTTTGTCACCGAGATTAGTCTTCTATTATTTCTAACTCTAATTCTTCAGCAGATAATATAATACCGGTGCTATCAGCGTAAACAAAGTCGTCATCAAAGAAAGAAACACCTGCGAAGTTAACGCCTATGCCGTCTTCACCTGCACCTTCACTATCGGCAGCAACAGGAATAGAGGCAATTGCTTGAATGCCTAAGTCTAGCTCTTCAAGTTCATCAACATGACGAATAGCACCGTAGACAATAATTCCTTGCCAGTTGTTTTCTAATGCGATTTCAGCCAGCTCAATATCAATTAGGGCACGTCGGGTTGAACCACCTCCGTCAATCAATAACACGCTGTCGGTGCCATCGGTTGATAAAATTTCGCGGATCAGCTCGTTATTTTCAAAGCATTTAACGGTTTTTACTCGACCACTAAAGCTTGGGCGTCCACCAAAATTGATAAACATTGGTTCGAGCACATCAACCACATCTGCAAAGTGGTCGCATAAATCAGAAGTGCTGTAATCCATTTTTTCATCCTCTAAAGAGACTGTCTGTTTAGTACTCAGTATACCCTGATACAACTCAATAACAACGACTTAATAGCGGATTATTGGTTTAAATCAAAGGAATTTTGTCACCGCAACATTAGTGTCTCAAAAGCGTCACTTAATTGTTATTTTTAGCGCCTAAGCTGAGGTGAGTATAAAAATTAGACGCAAAGTATGACAAGGAGCTCACCATGGCAAACAACATACTTACAAAATTGGCAAAGGTGGACGAACAGCTGTTCTTAAGTGTGTTTAATGATGCTTCGCCAGTGTGGTTAAGGCGATCAGCCATTGGCTTTTCAAAAAGTGGTGATGGCGGTCTTTATGTTGCACTATTTTTGAGCTTTTGGTGGTTTACGGAGCAAGCGCATTTTCAACAACTTGCAATGAGTCTACTGGTAGGTTTTGTCATTGAGCGACCCATTTATTTTTTAGTTAAAAAGCGAATTGCTCGGGTAAGACCTTGTGATTGCTTAGTACAAGGTGCTTATTTAGTGCCGAGTGATAGGTTTAGTTTGCCATCGGGGCATAGTGCGGGAGCATTTGTAGTGGCGACAATTTTAACTATGTATTTACCTGAATTTGCCGGTTTGTGGTTGGTTTGGGCATCAGGGGTCGCTGCATCTAGAGTGATTATTGGTGTGCATTACCCCGCTGATGTGGTTATTGGTGCAGTAATGGGATCTAGTTGTGCTGTATTAGCTGTGATGGTGGTGGAGTCTATATGAGAATTTTGTACGGTATTCAAGGGACAGGCAATGGGCACATAACGCGAGCACGTGTGATGGCTAGCACTTTTAGGACTTTAGGAGTCGATGTTGACTATGTGTTCTCTGGTCGAAAAGAGCAAGACTACTTTGATATGGATGATTTTGCTGATTACCGAGTTTTTCGAGGTTTGTCGTTTACCAGTAAATCGGGGCAGGTTGATAGCTTTAAAACATTGAAAAATGCACGTCCACTACAACTAATTAAAGATATAAAAGGCCTTGATTTACGTCATTATGATTTGGTATTTAATGACTTTGAGCCAATTACAGCATGGGCTGCTAAACAACAAAATATTCCGGTAATTGGCATGAGTCATCAAGCGGCATTTTTATCTGATAAAGTGCCGATGTTTGGCCGCGCTTTCTTTCGCCGTGCGCTGATCCGTAACTATGCGCCAGCCAGTGTTTATTTAGGCGTACATTGGCAACCTTATGCTGAAAATATCATCCCTCCATTTATTGCTACTCATCATCACGATAACCCAGTGATGGTTGAAAATAAGGTGTTGGTGTATCTGCCATTCGAAAATCTTAACAATGTGGTCGAGTACTTAAAAGATTTTCCTGAAAGAGAGTTTTATTGTTATCACCCGGATGCTAAGGATTGTTCAATTGGTAATATCCATCTGCGAGCACCATCACGCGTTGGGTTTCTAAATGATCTTGCTAATGCGGGTGGCGTGATTGGTAATGCTGGATTCGAACTTGCAAGTGAAGCATTACAACTTGGTAAAAAATTATTGTTAAAACCGCTAGGTAAACAATTTGAGCAAGGTATTAATGCACAGACTTTATTGTCGATGGGGGCAGCTCATGTGATGAGTTATTTAAACCCCAATGCGATGGATGATTGGCTGCAATCTCCACAGAATAAAAAACTCAACTTCCCAAGCGATCCAGCACCTTTGGTTGAGTGGATAATAAAAAAGCAATGGGAAAAGGTGGATCAGCTCCATAAATACCTGTGGCAACAGGTTGATTTAGAACAAAAACTAATTGTTTAAACCTTCCTAATATTAGAAAATGTGCGACAAGTTTAATCACTTTTTATTAGCTGCTTTAGATAGTTTAGCTATACTCTTAAATGCATGTTTCTATAGGGCACTTTGAATGAATGTATTACAAAACTTAACTATAAAGCGTCGTTTGCAATTAAACGCGCTCGTTGTTGGTCTTGCAATGATTGTGATGCTGTGTGTAATTATCCTTGAGTCGCGCATGATGCTAAAACTCAATGAAACAATTCAAAATGCGGAGGAGCTTGATATTCATGAACTTGCAATGCGCAAGCATGAAAAAAACTTTTTGTTTTATAAAGATGTCGAAAGTCTTGAGCTTTTTGAAAAAGAGTATGCACAGCTTAAAGTTAAAATGGCACGTCTTGACGAGCTAGTTAATGACTTATCAATGGAGTCAGCAAAACTTGATGAATTTAGAAGCTTAGCGAAATTGTATTACGATGACTTTAATGAAGTTGTTGTGTTGCAAAAGAAAATTGGTTTGCATCCTAAAGATGCGTTGTATGGTGAGCTACGTGGAGCCGTGCATCAAGTTGAAACCTTACTCAGTGAACGTGAAAACTATCAGCTATTAACCTTGATGCTGCAGCTTCGTCGCGCAGAGAAAGACTTTATGCTGCGATTTGATTTGAAGTATCTGGCTAAATTTGATGATTTAGTCAGTAATTTTCAGTCTGAAATTAAAAATGCAGGATTTGAAACTGGCTATGAGAAGCAATTACTTAGTAACTTGGCTACTTACCAAGTTAAATTCAAAGCGCTTGTCGATGCACAGGTGACTCTAGGATTAGATCTAGACTCAGGTGCACTAGGTGAAATGAAGCGAAGTGTAGAAAAGAGCGATGCAATTGTTAACCAATTAACAACGGAAACTAAAGCTTTTGTTGAGTCTAGCGCCGAGCGAGCGCAACTCATTGCGTTGCTTGTTTTCATTGTCGCCAGCGTTTTGGTCATGCTGTTAGTCTATTTTACTAGTCGTTCAATCATTATGCCTATTGAGCGTGTATATCACACGATTAATGAAATACGTCGCAGTAATGATTTAAGTATGTCTATTGAGCAGTCAGGTAAAGATGAAATCACCACGATGACAGTTGACTTTAATAGCTTGATTAGTGACTTTAAAAAGCTAATTTACGAAGTCAATACCGCTCTAGGCACACTCAATGTGGCAACAGAGCATTTATCAGAAACGACAGCGGCAACTAGCTCTGGTATGCAAGAGCAACTTCATGAAGCTGATATGGTTGCTACTGCTGCAACAGAAATGCAGGCGACGATTCAAGATATCTCTCACAATACTGAAGCGGCTGCGAAAAAAGCAGAGTCGACTAACTTAAGTGCGCAGCAAGGTCGTTCTGAGGTTGAGTCAACGGTAGTGCAAATTAATCACTTATCAGACTCACTCGGTAATGCGTCAAGTGTGGTGTCGCAATTAGAAAAAGACGCTGAAACGATTGGCTCTGTACTGGATGTTATTCGTGGCATTGCTGAGCAAACAAACTTACTGGCACTCAATGCGGCTATTGAAGCGGCGCGTGCTGGTGAACAAGGCCGTGGCTTTGCGGTAGTAGCAGATGAAGTTCGCTCACTTGCACAGCGTACTCAAGATTCAACACAAGAGATTGAGAGCATCATTTCGACCTTACAAGGGCGTACGCAAGAAGTGGTGAGCATTATGCAGCAATGTCGTACGCAAGGTGGCGAAAGTGCAGCACAGGCAAGTAAAGCCGGTGAGTTACTTCGTTCTATCACCGAAGATGTACAAACCATTATGGATATGAGCACTCACATTGCCACAGCGATTGATGAGCAAAGCCAAGTGGCTTCTGAGGTGAATAAAAACGTGGTTCGTATTCGTGATATCGCCCAAGAGGCATCGGGTCACGCAGCGACTAATGCACAAACCAGCGAAGAAGTATCAGAGCAAGCGCGTGTCCTCTATCAGGCAATCGATAAGTTTAAAGTTTAATAATTACTTGATACTTTATATATAGACAAAAGTGCGGTGACGGTGTCGCCATCGCGCTTTTTTGTTTTTTAGTTTTTTAGTTTGCTTGGTTAGCTCTCGGAACTAATTCACTAGGCGCTAAGGCACAAACTTAATAGGCACGCTGTCTTTACTTGCTTCGTGCTCAGAGACTCTTGTTTGGTATTGCTGCCAAAGCTCATCATGGTTAGCTTGCAGCTCACTTAAATAGTGCCAGCTGAATAAACCGCTATTATGATTATCGCTAAACACCAGTCGAATCGCATAATGACCAACCGGCTCAATCTTGTTAATTCCTACTTGTTGCTTACCAAGTACGAGTTTCATTGGTTCATTGCCATGACCTTGTACTTCAGCAGAAGGTGAGTGAACACGCAAAAATTCAGCACTAAATTGAGCAATAGTCTGATCATCAAAATGAACATCTAATACTTTGCTAACGCTGTGATAATGCACTTTAGTGACTTCTTTCATGTCAGCCTCGAATCTACGATTTATAAACTAAAAAGCCTCCAACTGGAGGCTTTTAATTATAACGCTAATTTGTTGATTAAAGAATGAAGCGACTTAAGTCTTCATCTTCAACAAGTGCACCTAAATGCTGCTCAACGTAATTAGCATCAATTGTTAGTGTTGAACCTGCTTTTTCTGAAGCATCAAATGAAATTTCTTCCATTAGTTTTTCCATCACTGTGTGCAAGCGACGGGCACCGATGTTTTCGGTTTTCTCATTTACTTGCCAAGCCGCTTTCGCGATACGTTCAATGGCATCATCAGTAAACTCAACGTCAACTTGCTCTGTTTTTAACAGCTCACGTTGTTGCTCAGTTAATGAAGCATGAGGCTCAGTTAAGATACGTTTAAAGTCATCAGCACTTAGTGCTTCAAGCTCAACGCGAATTGGTAAACGACCTTGTAGCTCTGGGATCATGTCTGATGGTTTAGCCATTTGGAATGCACCAGATGCGATAAACAACATGTGGTCAGTTTTAACCATACCGTGCTTAGTGCTTACTGTTGAACCTTCGATCAATGGTAGTAAGTCGCGTTGTACACCTTCACGGCTAACATCTGGGCCAGATGCTTCACCACGTTTACAGATTTTATCGATCTCATCGATAAACACGATACCGTTTTGCTCTACTGCGAAGATAGCTTGCTCTTTTAACTCTTCAGGGTTAACAAGTTTTGCTGCTTCTTCTTCAACTAATAGCTTAAATGCTTCTTTGATTTTTAGCTTACGCTTGCTGCGCTTATCGCCACCCATGTTTTGGAACATGCTCTGAAGCTGGTTGGTCATTTCTTCCATACCAGGAGGAGCCATGATCTCAACATTAGGTTGAGCTTGTGCAACATCGATATCAATTTCTTTATCGTCTAACTGACCTTCACGTAATTTTTTACGGAAAGATTGACGAGTAGAAGAGTTCTCTTCTGTTTTTGACTCACCAAAGGTATCGCGTGCTGGTGGTAAAAGAGCATCTAAAATACGCTCTTCTGCCGCTTCTTCAGCGCGATGTTTGAATTTTTTGGTTTGCTGTTCACGCGTCATTTTAATTGAGATATCAACTAAATCGCGGATGATCGTTTCAACTTCTTTACCAACATAGCCCACTTCGGTGAACTTTGTTGCTTCAACTTTAATAAAAGGCGCATTAGCAAGTTTAGCTAGGCGGCGAGCAATTTCAGTTTTACCCACACCAGTAGGGCCAATCATTAAAATGTTTTTAGGCGTTACTTCTGCGCGTAAATCATCGCTCAGTTGCATACGGCGCCAGCGGTTACGTAGCGCGATTGAAACTGCTTTTTTAGCTTTAGCTTGGCCAATAATATGTTGATCAAGCTCGTGAACGATTTCTCTTGGCGTCATCTCAGACATGGCAGTTCCTATTACAATTCTTCAATAGTTTGGAAATTATTCGTGAATACGCAGATATTGCCTGCAATCGTTAGGCTCTTCTCTACAATGTCACGTGCACTTAGGTCGGTGTTTTCTAGTAGCGCTGTGGCTGCTGATTGTGCGAAGTTACCACCACTGCCAATCGCAATTAGGTCGTTTTCTGGCTGCACAACATCACCGTTACCTGTGATAATTAATGAAGCAGTTTCGTCTGCGACTGCTAATAGTGCTTCGAGCTTTCTAAGTGCGCGATCACTACGCCAATCTTTGGCCATTTCAACGGCAGCCTTGGTTAAGTTGCCTTGGTGCATTTCTAATTTGCTTTCAAATCGTTCGAAAAGGGTGAAGGCATCAGCAGTACCGCCAGCGAAACCAGCGATTACTTTGCCATTATAAAGACGTCGAACTTTGCGGGCGTTGCCCTTCATTACGGTGTTACCAAGTGAAACTTGGCCGTCGCCACCAATAACGACCTTGTCGTCGCGGCGTACACTTACAATAGTGGTCATGATTATTCCTCATCATCGAGCGGCAAGGCCGCTCGTAAAAAGCGATTGATGAGGTGTTTATATGGGTGAATGAACTAAAATCAAGTCCAAAGCCAAATTCCGCAGCCCATTATTTTGATGCGTTTAAGTTTATTCTTGTCACTTTCGGCTAAACGTTTGGTTTCGTATGGGCCTAAGCGCACTTTATACCAAATACCATTGCTGCCCTCAGTTTTCTTCACTTCGGCCACTAAGCCGGCAAAAGCAATTTTAGCTTTTAATGTTTGTGCTTGCTCTAATGTTCTAAAAGAGCCGCATTGCATTACATATGGGCCTTTTTGTTCAATCTCTTTTACTTCAACCTGAACTTCGTGCTCTTTAATCTCTTTGATAAATTCAGGTGTCTTAGGTGGTGGAATAACTACTTCTTCTTTTTTAGTAGGGTTTGCTTGCTGCTCTACTAACTCAGGATCAGCATTATGTTTGATATACCATAGGCCGTAACCAAACCCGCCTACTAAGATAAGCGCAATTAAAACAAGAATAATAGGGAAAGGCTTTTTCGCCGGGGCTTGTTTTTTATTATTTCGATTTGCTGGTTTTTTATTTATGTAATCGTGCTGTGCCATGACTCTTAATTGGCCTTTAAATCATATCTATAGGATCGACATCTAAGCTCCAACGCACCTTTTGCGCTAATTTACTGGTACTTATATAGTCGACCATTTGCGCTAAATATTGGTGTAAGTGGGAGCGTTCCTGCGCCTGAATATGTAACTGAAAGCGATATTTACCTGCCACACGTTCTAGTGGTGCGGGTATCGGACCGAGCAATTGTATACCAGATACGTTCTGGACAGGAACCAAATCAGTTAAAAAATCCATCACTTGATTTATGTTATGTCCTTCGGCACGCACCATAGCCATATTTGTGATTGGTGGAAGTTGCGCGTCTTCTCGTTCTGTCAGTGCGTAACGGGCAAAATCTTGGTAACCATTATTAACTAAGTCTTGCAGTAGCGGGTGCTCAGGAAAGTGAGTTTGTAATAATACTTGCCCTGGTTCACCACTGCGACCTGCACGGCCTGCCACTTGCGTAACAAGTTGCGCTAAATGTTCAGTGGCGCGAAAGTCACACGAATATAATCCACTGTCGACATCTAGGATTAAAACAAGGCTAACATCGGCAAAGTGGTGGCCTTTTGCCAGCATTTGCGTGCCAACTAAGATGCGCGCACCGCCTTGGTTAATATCATCAAGGGCTTTTTCTAAGCTGCCTTTACGACGAGTTGAATCTCGGTCGATACGACTAATCGGAATATCAGGGAAGGTTTGTGTTAAAAACTCTTCGATTTGTTCAGTGCCTTTGCCATTTGGAAAAATCTGCGTACTGCCACAATCAGGGCATTGATGAGGCACTTGGTGTTGTTCACCACAGTGGTGACAAATCATCTGGCCAATGGCTTTATGAAAGGTTGCACTAGTGCTGCAACGTGAGCACTCACTTAGCCAACCGCACTCATGGCATATGAGGGTAGGCGAAAAACCACGACGGTTTAAAAACACCATCACTTGCTTACCACGTTCTAAATGCTGGCGCATATAGGCAAGGCTGGCATGGGCAATCCCTGCTTGCTCAGGCTGACCTTTCATGTCCATTAATTGGAACTGGTTATCAGTACTGGTTTGGGCCCGTTCAGTGAGGCTCAACAGCTGATATTTGTTATTAATTGCTTTATGTAAGGTCTCAAGTGCTGGTGTGGCACTACCTAAAACCAGAGGAATATTATGCTGGTATGCCCTATAAGCGGCTAGGTCTCTAGCATGATAGCGAAGTGTATCTTGTTGCTTAAACGAACTGTCGTGCTCTTCATCAACGATGATCATGCCAAGAGATAAAAAGGGCAAGAAAATACTCGAACGTGTGCCGATCACTATAGCGCAGCTGCCTTTTTCACAAAAACGCCAGGTCTGTAAGCGTTCGTTATCTGTTAGGGCTGAGTGCCATAGCATAATTGGTGTATCAGGAAAGCGACGACGAAAACGGTTGACTGTTTGGGGTGTTAAGCCAATTTCAGGCACTAATACTAAGGCTTGCTGACCTTTTTTCAGTACTTCTTCTAGGCATTGCAAATACACTTCGGTTTTACCACTGCCGGTAACCCCTTCAAGCAAAAAGCTGGTAAAGCCACGAGATTGGTTAATGCTGGTGCAGGCAACAGCTTGCTCTTTATTAAGCACCGGCTTGCTGCCAACAGTCGGCGCGCGTTGCTGCCATTGGTTATCATGTTCAATAAACTGGGTGATCAGTTCTTTATCAAGCAGACTGTCGATGGTTTTTTTTGTAAATCCGAGCGCTTTTAATTCTGTGACCGATGACTTGCCCGACTCGGCTAGCTGTTTTAATAAACTTAACTGAGTTTTTGCTTTTAATGACGGCAGTTTTGCCCCTTTATCAGTTAATTCAACCATATTAATGCTGGTTTTATCTGGGCATTCGCCTTGCCTTAAAGCCGCCGGAAGTGCTGTATGAATGGTTTCTCCCAATGGGTAACAGTAGTAGCGTGCTGTGAATTTAAGTAACGCTAAATGTTGCTCAGATAACACTGGCGTGTCGTCTATAACATCAATAATCGGCTTGATTTTGTCAGCGGGAACATCGGTTGATGTTTTAAGAGCCAGTACCACGGCAACCTTTTTTTGACTACCAAATGGCACGCGAACCCGCATACCTGGCTTTAACTCAGGGCTATGCAGCAGCTGTTCAACTTTATAATCGAAGGTACGCTGTAAAGGGACTTTTATGGCAACTTCTACAAAGTGCATAACAACTCAACTGAAACAAAGATAGAAAGATAATGTACTAAAATTGCAGTTAAAAACCTACCAACAAATACTGAACAACAGACCACTTGGTTATTTTTTTAGCGAAAGATGTATTTAAAGCTTGTCGTAAGGCTTCTTGAGCTATAAAATACGCGGCCTATTAATTGTATTAACTGCGTATGGTGCCAGACTTCGGGTTTGGAGAGCGATACGGCCTTAACTAGAGGTTCCCTATGAAAGAAGGTATTCACCCTAAGTACGAAGCTATCACTGCAACTTGTTCATGTGGTAACAAATTCGAAACTAGCTCAACTCTTTGTAAAGACATCCACTTAGACGTATGTTCTGAGTGTCACCCGTTTTACACTGGTAAGCAAAAGATTTTAGACACTGGCGGCCGTGTTGATCGTTTCAACAAGCGCTTCGGTGCACTTAGCAGCAAGAAGTAATCTCTGCTGTTTAGTTAAAAAAAGCACCTTAGGGTGCTTTTTTTATGCCTGAAATTCTAACGCCGCCACTCACTTATCATCTTGACTTATGTATCTTGCATAACTATTTCTGGCTGTTATGCCCATTATGTCGCTAATTTTGCAGACAAAGTGCCACCCCTTGGCTATATTCTTTTTTGTATAAATGAGTATACCAATCCGCAATAATACTTAATCATTTTGAGGGATTAAACCTGTCGCTACCTGCGTTAAAAATTTCTGATTTAGAACACAACTAAATAACGAAATTTTTGCCTTGCTATCAACAAGGTTTCATTGCCTCAAAATAGACTACTTAATTAAGCGTATTGGTATCTAAAAGTTATTAGAAATAATAAATTTAAATAACTTTGTTAGCAAATGCTGTGAACTTCGTTGAAATGGCTGTTTTGGGCTAATTTCGGCTAATTGCAGTGTACGTGCGTATAAAATACAACAACACGTGCTTAAAAGGTCATAAATAGATGAATCTTTATGTCTGATTAATCGCAACTATGCACAGAAATTGTTGGGAAATCCTTTAAAATTAAGCGATATAGCATATAACAGGATAGACCTGATAATACTTGGAATTTTTATACATTACAGGTATCGTACTGATGCAAGCTCTCTCACTTTTTAACTTTTTGCAGGATACTATCGCGTTATGTCAGATTTTCGTGAACAAGCATTACATTACCACGCTCACCCCGTTCCAGGTAAAATTAGTGTTGAACTAACCAAGCCAGCCGAAACGGTTAACGATCTCGCTTTAGCTTATAGCCCAGGTGTGGCTGAACCAGTCCGTGAAATTGCTGCTGATCCAGCAAACGCCTATAAATACACAGGCAAAGGCAACATGGTTGCAGTTATTTCAAACGGTACCGCAATTTTAGGTTTAGGTAACTTAGGTCCGCTTGCATCAAAACCTGTAATGGAAGGTAAAGCCTTACTATTCAAACGTTTTGCTGGCCTTGACTCAATTGATATTGAAGTTAAACACCGCACAACAGAAGATTTCATTAATACGGTTGCTAACATCGCTGATACGTTTGGTGGTATCAACCTAGAAGATATTAAAGCGCCTGAGTGTTTTGAAATCGAAAAAGCACTTATCGAGCGCTGTGATATTCCCGTTTTCCACGATGACCAACATGGTACCGCTATTGTTACAGCTGCTGGTATGCTTAATGCCCTTGAAGTGCAAGGCAAAGATATCGAAGATGCTATCATCGTATGCTTAGGTGCTGGTGCTGCTGCTGTTGCTTGTATGGAGCTTTTAATTAAGTGTGGTGCACTGCGTGAACACATTTATATGCTTGACCGTAAAGGTGTGATCCATACACGTCGTGATGACTTAAACGAGTATAAGCAATTATTTGCTAACAACACCGATAAGCGTACATTACAAGATGTTATTGCTGATGCTGATGTATTCGTTGGTGTATCAGGTCCTAACCTGTTAACTGCAGATGATCTTAAGCTGATGGCAGACAAGCCAGTTGTGTTTGCATGTTCAAACCCAGATCCTGAGATTGCTCCAGAAGTTGCACATAGCGCGCGTAACGATTTAATTATGGCAACGGGTCGTTCAGATTTCCCTAACCAAGTAAATAACGTGCTTTGTTTCCCATTCATTTTCCGTGGCGCGTTAGATGTTCGTGCAACGGCAATTAATGATGAAATGAAAATTGCTGCAGTTCATGCTATTCGTGGCATCGCGAAAGAGCCTGTACCAAGTGAAGTATTAAAAGCGGCTGGCGTTGAGTCACTTGAGTTTGGTGCCGAGTACATCATTCCTAAGCCTATGGATCCGCGTTTATTACCACGTATTGCACGTGCTGTTGCTGAAGCGGCTGTAGAGTCGGGTGTGGCGCAAATCGATATGCCAGAAGATTACATGCGTTAAACTTAATTAGCCTTAGGTATAACGCTCAATAAAAAACTCAGCCTAGGCTGAGTTTTTTTATATCTGCGATTATCGGCGGTGATCCGATGGCCGAAATACTTATTCTGAATCAAGCACTGGGATATCTAATCCCATTTCTTGCATAATTCTTTTAACTTCTTCAGGTACCTTTTCAGGGTTGTCTTTACGTAGGTCGTCATCATTTGGTAATGGTTGACCTGTAAAAGCATGTAAGAAAGCTTCACACAATAACTCACTGTTCGTCGCATGACGCAGGTTATTGATCTGGCGGCGTGTACGCTCGTCAGTTAATACTTTTAATACGTTAAGTGGGATTGATACGGTAATCTTTTTTACTTGTTCTGATTTTTTACCGTGTTCTGCATATGGGTGAATGTATTCACCGTTCCATTTAGCCATAAGTTGTTTCGTTGCCTCGGTTGTCAGTGATTTACGCCTTATTCACAGCGCAAGATGCGGAAATTCTATCTCTTTAAAAAAGATAGTCAAATACTAGTTATTTGGCCATCTAGTGGTGTAAATGTATAAACTTCTATGTGTAAGCGATAAATGCTTTGACTTCTCATATTTGATCATCTAACCTTTTAGACGTCTAAACATCCAATTAAAGAATAGGTGATGAAATGAGCGAAAAAAATAAAGCGACGATTGCTGTTCGTCACGGCATTGAAGCCGATAAACATCATGGTGCGGTTGTGCCTCCTTTATACTTATCAACCACCTATTCGTTTGCTGATTTTGATACTAAGCGCCAGTATGACTATGGTCGCAGCGGTAATCCAAATCGCGATATCTTAGCTGAAACCTTAGCTGAGCTTGAAGGTGGTGCTAAAGGTATTATCACTGCAACAGGTATGTCTGCTGTGCATTTAGCCACTCAGCTGTTAAACAGTGACGACACGTTAGTGATCCCACATGACTGTTATGGCGGTAGTTATCGTTTATTCACCTCGCTTGAAAAGCGTGGCCTGTTAAAACTAAAAGTTTTGGATTTAACTAAATCTGAAAATCTCCAAGAAATTTTAGCGATTAAACCTAAGTTGATTTGGATTGAAACGCCAAGTAACCCAATCTTGCGTTTAACAGATATTAAAGCAATCACTAGTATTGCTAAGCAGTGTGGTGCTTTGGTTGCGGCTGATAACACCTTCTTATCACCTGCATTACAAAACCCAATTGAGTTTGGTGTTGATATTGTTGTGCACTCAACCACTAAATACATCAATGGTCACTCTGATGTAGTGGGCGGTGCAGTGATTGCTGCAACGCAAGAGCTAGGCGACGAGCTTGCTTGGTGGGCGAATAATATCGGTATTATTGGTGCACCATTTGACAGCTACTTAACGCTTCGTGGTTTACGTACTTTAAATGTACGCCTAAAGCAGCACCAAGAGAATGCTTTTGCCATTGCTGAGTATTTAGAAAGCTCTCCTTATGTAAGCCAAGTCTATTACCCTGGCCTTGCTTCTCACTCACAACATGAGCTTGCTAAGGCACAGCAACGCGGTTTTGGTGGCATGGTGAGCTTTGATATTAAAGGCGACATCAACGATGCTGCTGCGTTTTTAACAAGCCTTAAAGACTTTAGCCTTGCTGAGTCGTTAGGTGGGGTAGAAAGTTTGATTTGTCACCCTGCAACAATGACCCACGCAGGCATGGAGCCTAAAGCGCGTCTTGAAGCTGGTGTGGGCGATACCTTGATCCGTATTTCTGTAGGCATTGAAGACGTAAAAGATCTCATTGCTGATTTAGACCGTGTTTTCAATTTAGTTAAGCCAGGTCAAGGACTGCAAGTTACAAAAGCTGAAGCTAAGCAAGCACAGCAAGATACACAACAAAACGCGTCATTTAAGTTAACGCCAGCACATACGGCATTGTGGTAGAAAAATGGTAAATATTGTTCATAAATTTGGTGGCTCAAGCTTAAGCTCGGCAGATCGTTATCATGCGGTAGCGAACATCGTTCTTGCTAATACTGAGCAGGGCGATTGCGTCGTTGTGTCGGCATCGGGTAAAACAACCGATACCCTGGTAAAGCTTTGGCAAAGTTACCAGCAGCAAGATAGCCAAGCTGTTAGCGATATTCTATTGCTTATTGATAACAATCAACGTGCGCTTATTGAGCAGCTACTTATAGGGCAGAATAAACAACAGGCGTTGGCACAGTTAAAAGATGAACTTGCTGTATTAAATGAATTAATTAGTCAGCAGCAGTTACTTGAAGCCCCTTTACTTGCTCATGGTGAAGTGTGGTCGGCGCGGTTATTGGCTGCTTATCTAAATCAGTTAGGTGTCGATTCGCAAGATGTTGATGCAAGACAGCTATTTACTCTAAATGGTGGCCAGCTTTTACATCAAAAAAACCAACAGCAATGCAGTGATGCGATTAGCAGAACACATATCAACGTAGTAACGGGTTTTATAGCTGCAGATTGCCAAGGTAATACGGTGACATTAGGCCGTAATGGCAGTGATTACAGTGCCACTTTGTTAGCGAGTTATACTTTTGCCAAGCAAGTGTCTATCTGGACAGATACACAAGGGGTATTTAGTACTGACCCTCGTAAAGTTAAAAATGCGGTTAAGTACGCCAAAGTATGCCGCGAGCAAGCTAACTTATTAGCGCGTTTAGGTAACCCAGTATTGCATGCAAAAACCTTGTCGCCGTTAAAAGACTCAGAAATTAAATTAGTGGTAAGAAGTAGCTTTGATTGTGATGCAACGCCAACCGAGGTAGTAAAAGAAGGTTATAGTAAAGCAAAACGTTTTATTACGACCTTAGATAACATCGATTTATTACGGGTTGATAAACTAAGCGGTGGTGAAGTCGGTGAGCTTAGTCAGTTAATTCAACACAGCCTGCATCACTTTACTAAAGAGGGCGATACTTACTTATTAGTGCCAGGTCAAAGCACTCACCAAGTTGTCAGCCACTTAGCGGGCCGTGCAAATATTGTCGAGTCAAATTTAAGTGGTTGTGCAGTAGTTGCCCCAACAGCTGATGTATCTGCGCTAACAGAGCAAGCCACAGCGCTTTTAAAAGAGCAAAGTATTCATCCTCGTTTTGTACAACAAGACGATAACTATGTGTTGATCTTAAACGATCAGGCAATTGATAGTGATGTTTTAACTCTTCTACATGACAAGCTGGTAAACAAAGGTCAAGAGTTGGCCATTATCGTTGCTGGCCTTGGTAATGTGGGCGAAGTGTTCTTATCGCAACTACAAGCTCAGTTTGCGCGTTTATCTGCTCAGTACAAAGTAAAAGTAGTTGCTCTTTTACGCTCTAAACAAATGCTTTTTAGTGCCAGTGGTTTAAATACCGAAACATGGCAAGAGCAGTGGCATAACGAAGCGCAAAGCTACGACAAAGCTGAATTATTAGCACGTATCAATGAACTAGATTATGAGCACAAAGTGGTGATTGATATCACTGCCAGTGAGGCGTTCAGTCAGTTATACCCTGACTTTGTTGAACTTAACTGTCATTTGATCAGTGCAAACAAATATGCGGGTACTGCTGCGAATGGTTGGTATCAAAACCTACGCACTAATTTGGCTGAGCGAAACTTGTTGTGGCGTTATAACACCAGTGTGGGCGCAGGTTTACCGATTAACTTTGCTTTAGCTGATTTGCAAAATAGCGGAGACAGCATTAACCGTATTGAAGGGGTATTCTCGGGTACTTTATCGTGGTTATGTAGCAGTTACGATGGTAGCGTGCCGTTTTCAGATTTAGTGCTTCAAGCTCAGCAAATGGGCTATACAGAGCCAGATCCTCGTGAAGATTTATCTGGCCGTGATATGCAGCGCAAACTACTAATCTTAGCACGAGATCTAGGTCTTGATTTAGAACTTGATGATATTGCTTTAACACCTCTGATGCCCGAAAAGCTTGCATCAGGAAGCTGGCAAGATTTTCTTGCAAACAAACAGCTACTTGATGAATTTATGACAGAAAAAGCAGCGCAAGCAGCAGCTGAAGGTAAAGTAGTGCGCTACACCGGTGCTATCACACTCGTAGATGGTAAGGTTCAGGCTCAAGTTGGTTTAGTCAATGTTGGCAAAGATGATGTATTAGCAAGCCTTAAACCGGGCGATAACATCTTTGTGATCAATTCACAGTGGTATACAGATAATGCATTGGTGATCCAAGGCCCAGGAGCGGGTAAAGAAGTCACTGCCGCAGGGGTGCACTCAGACCTGTATTGGCTGGTAAATAACCTAAAGTAATTTTGCTGATCTTAGTTTAAATGGCTAAGCAAAAAGCGCCCCAAGGGCTAATGCCAGTCAGTTAAGAGCTGACTGGCATTTTCTTTTATAGGGATATTTATTAGGTTTCCTTCTTACCACCCTTGGATAATGCTTGTCTGGTAGCCTATCGGGTAAGATAAACAACCTAAGAGTTGTCAGTAATTCATCATAATGAGCAGGTAATTTACTTGCACTATGTACTGGCGTAAACATGAAGAAAGCGATTACCTGACGCATAGATTGGCTAAAACTTAATTGAGTAGGCAAGATATCTTCTTCTTTAGTTGCATCAAGCATGATTATGCGTATTAAGTTGTAAGCGAGTAAT
>NZ_JAKGBH010000059.1:0-25512 GCF_021532515.1 Pseudoalteromonas sp. PAST1
CCAATTAGGTGAAAGGTTGATTTACCTAAATCAATACCTATGACTTTTGCAACTGACATGATGGTTTCCTCCTGTAATAGCCAACACTATGAGTTTAGCTAATGGGTGGGGCGTACCATCTAATTAACGTGTCAGGGACTTTTCTAAATTAGCAACGCACAGATAGCAATACGTACGGCTGTGTTTATCAGACCTGTTTATTCAATAACTTTATCGAGTCCGTTCAAAAGTACCGTTCACATCACGCGTGTAACTTTCCCGTGTGCAATTCGTTATTAGCGCTTACATGGCAAGGCCTCTAGGTTAATACGACAGTGTAACCTAGAGTGCCGCCGCACCTGTTTTTAATGTGAAATGGTAGATACACCGGCAATTATTTTAATAAATACTCACCTTTTGCTTATTCGTAAAAGTGCTATGCGTTAAATTATGATTAAGCGGAACTAAGGCGACAGGTTAATTTTTTCAGCGCCGCAGATAGTTAAAAAATTTTGTTAGTATCAAAGAAACATAAAAAATGAAGGTAACCAGGCACGAGGCCTGGTTGAAAATCAACGATAGTAAAATGGCATGGATGCCACGTTCTAACCGCCAATCTTTTACGGCAATTTAAGATTACACTGCGGTTGGGGCACTATCAATATTAATGAGCACGCGAATGAAAATAGATATTCATTATAAAGTGAAAGTAGAAGGAAGGTTTTCTATTAATTTAATTTCCCTAATTTCTGTAGCCCAATTGGTTATAAGTTTAATAGGTTAATTGTTAGGTAGGGGGTATTGCAGGTCAAAGTGTGATACCCCATTATTTTAGCCGCTAAAATTAAAGTTTCACCGGTGAAACTCAGTTGTTGGATGAAGGTCTTGTGTTTGATTTTCTGCTATCAGTTAACAAATATAAAAATTAATTATTTATCATTATGTTTTCATTTTTTGACAATGCTAAAGGCGTGAACTATAAATACCTTTCAATTGATATTAAAAGGGAAATTCAAGGACTATGAAAATAAATTTAATTCGGGCCTGCTATCTGTAGTCATAGCAACTGGTGTAAGTAATATGAGTTATGCTGAGGAAGTTCCGCGCAGTCAACAAGTAATTACCTCCCTTCCTGTACTCACTAGTCAGAATGCTCCAGCTCCTGCCGAAATCAAAAACATCCGCATGGAGTCTGAATTAATGGCTCGAGCATCAGCTCCGCCGCTATCTTCAATGTGGGTATATGCTGTTGGTTCAACTGATTGTGGGTGGGAGTCCACTGTTGGTATGACAACAACTGCATGTGATCATGGGGGAGAGCAGCTGCGTACTGCTGTTTTAGAAATTGGTTATGGTTATAATCATATTGCTTGGATGAACGGTGGGTTACTTCCGAGTTCCACAATGTACTCAAGTACGCCTGTTTGTGTGACTGGTAGTAACTACACATGGCCTTGTACCGCTGGGCAAACTGTCGTGGGTTTCCTCAATGAATACAATGTCGATGGTCATCAAAACGGATTATTCAAATACCAAAATACTTCGACTAATTCGCCATGGAATACTATGTCAGTCCAGATCAGTATTCTTTGATTTATTAATGATGTAGGCCAGACATTCTGGCCTTTTTATATTTCTAAATACGAATGTTAACACCAGTACTTTTGTCTTGCATGATAGACATAGCTGATTCTAACATCTTCAAAGTAGTCTCGTCATTGCGTGACAGTGCGCCTTGGATGCCATCACGCGTTTTTTGAATGAAGTTATATCGTGTTTCATCACTGTGTGCACCTGCCAGTTCGCCTCCATTTACGGGTATTTTCATAGTCATAGCCATGAAAGGCCTGCCGTCATCGAGAGACATTTCTCCATTGCGGATTTGAGTGTTGGCCCAGTCCCGCATTTCTTGCCGGGTCATACTAGTGAAATCCGCCTGTTTTGTGCTGCTGTCAGTCTTATCATTGTCTGTTTGTGCTGCTGTTAATGCAGCCGAAAATGACGTTGAGGCCTCTGTTGAAGGCTTGGTACGCTGGTTCCCATTAAAATAATGTACGTTTGCATCAACTCGCATAGGTTCTTTTCCTTAGTATGATCGTATGAGTGATATTAACTGCAAAACCTGCGCCATAATTATACACTTATAGTCTTTTGAAAACGCCTTTAAAAAGTTTATTTAAATTAAGTTGTTGAAGGTAATTCATCGTAAAGTGAAAAGCTTAATACAGAGGTGTTGGACGGCAAAGGCTTTCCGGTAACTGGAATATTTACTAATAGGCTTGGCTCATAGGCCTTAAATTATTCAGGATAAAGCCTAATAAAAGAAGGTTTTGAAATAAGCAATATTAAAGTGAAATATTGGGATCGAGATTGATACAAAGATGAGGGATATAGAAATCAATATCCATTTCAATTTTTTGATTTCTTTTAAGTGATTTGCATTTTTAAGCGATTCATTTAGCCGCTGAATATTTAGTTCAACTTCGTGTACAGTCTCCTGAGAGACGAGCGCTAAATCTTTAATACTATCAACAGAGCTTTTTAAGTTTTTCTCTGTTGCTAGTATATGAGTATCAACGCTCTTAATTTCCAGTGATTTCTTCACATATTCAGATAAAGAAATACCTTCCTTTTGCGCCTCACTACTTAAAGACTCTTTTAATTTATCGTCAATTCGGATGCTTAGAATAGCCATTCTAAAATACCTCTGATGTATACGGGTGTAAACAAAGCGTATACGCCTATTTTTAAAGGCGCAACAGGTTATTTTAGATGAAAACTGTGTATGACAAAATGAGATAATAGGCACGCTGTCGAATGTATACAAATGAATCGCCCCGAGTTCATCGGAGACCAGTTTGTTTAAGTCAGGCCACTTTACCTGACTCGTTTAAATTATCATAGTAGTCTGTTTCATATTGAGCTGGTGAAATATACCCAATTGAAGATAATAAGCGTTGATTATTAAACCAATTGACCCACTCTAACGTTGCGTATTCAACAGCATCAACATTCTTCCACGGGCCATTTCTGCGAATAATCTCTGTTTTAAATAATCCATTTATTGTTTCAGCCAATGCATTGTCATAAGAGTCACCCACACTGCCTACAGACGCTTGAATTCCAGCTTCAGCAAGTCGCTCAGTGTATCGTATAGACAAATATTGGCTGCCTCTGTCGCTGTGGTGAATTAACCCTTCGGGGTTGCCACGATGCCAAATAGCTTGCTCTAACGCATCAAGAATAAGCTCTGTGTGCATTGTCGTTGATACACGCCAACCTACAATGTATCGTGAAAAAACATCTATCACGAAAGCGACATAAACAAACCCACTCCATGTGGCAAGTAGAGTAAGAGGCGGGGCGTAGTCGTGCTATCTCCCAACCTCTCCTCTCCGAACCGGACGTGCACCTTTCAGCGCATCCGGCTCTCCACTTAATTGTGGCTAACAGCCATTGCAACATCTTGATATCTTGAGGTGACAGTATTTCTGACCTCGTCCTCGTTCCGGCAATACGGGTTCGATTCTGGTAATCGCCATCTAAAAGGTCGTTTAGGGCTACTCACTAATCGAAATAGTGATTGACCGCATAAGTTGCCTTTGTTGCTCCTACCGAAATAGACCCATGTTTTCGCTTTGCCGGGTTCTGGTCGTCTGATCAACTTCATCATTAGCTTCTTGATGCTGGTTTTAAACTTAGCTGCGAACCAGTAAGCCAGTTTCCAGAATACCGCTCTGTCTATCTTACTATAAACCTTAGCCGTGAAATCGGTATGACGGTAAAACTGTGACCAGCCTTTAAGTTTCTGGTTAAGTTTTTCTATCTTATCGATTGGACTACAGCTATAGTCACCAGATAGTTCTTTGTTGAGCGAACAAGTAAACGCTCTCGCTTTATCTTTCGGGATAGTGCTGACCACACGCATGTTGCCTTTTGGGCCTCGTTTGCGGATCACTCTATGTCCCAAGAAGACAAAGCCGTCATTGACATGAGTAACTTGGGTCTTCTCCATGTTCAACGTAAGCTTGAGTTTGCTTTCCAGAAAGTCTCGGCATTGCTCTCGGATCACCTGCGCCTGTTGTTTGGTGCCTTTGACGATAACAACAAAGTCATCGGCATAACGACAGTATGCGACGCCAGGCTTCCATTGTCGCTCCTCCTCAAGGGCAGGCTTGCGACCGATCTTGATACTGTGGTTCCAGTACCAGCGATCTTTACGTGCCTTTTTGCTAAGGTAGCATTGGTTCAGGTACTGATCGAACTCATTAAGCATGATGTTTGACAGCAGTGGTGAGATCACGCCACCTTGCGGTACGCCTTGGTTAGTGGCACAGAACAGGTTCTTTTCAACATGACCGGCCTTGATAAAGAGCCAGAGCAGCTGATTGAACCGTTTACAGGCAATCCGTTTACGGACGCACTTCATCAATAATCGATGATGAACTGTATCAAAATAGCTCGACATATCGCCTTCAATCACCCAGCGTCCTTTCTCCTGACTGGAATCAGTCAACTGAAGTTTTACTGTCCGGAACGCGTGATGCACACTGCGTTCAGGTCTGAAGCCATAGGATAACGAGTGAAAGTCATTTTCCCAGATTGGCTCCATAGCCATTAGCATGGCGCGTTGCACTATGCGATCTTTCAGGGTAGGAATACCTAAAGGGCGTTGTTTGCCGTTTGTTTTGGGAATATAAATTCGCCTTGCCGGAAGTGGTTGATAAGAGCCATCTCTCAGTGCTTGGCTGAGTATGGCGAGCTCTTCATCTAACCCTTCTTTTAGATGGAATTTAGTGTTCCCGTCTACGCCCGGTGTTTTCGCTCCTCTGGCTGCAAGGGTGATTTCGGCTGCGTGTTTCAGCCATCGAGGATGACTAATTAAGCGCAGTAGTCGATTGACTCGTCGCGATTTATCCGCTTGAGTCCATGTTGCCAATTTACGTTGCATTTCACTGATTATCAAAGGTCTTCACCTCGTTAAGGTCAGCTAATTTGCCGACGTAAATCAATTAAGCTGCGCCCCTTCGCCATGTAATGGGCTTTCCCCATCCCGGACTACTACGAGCGCTCCGCCAGCCTATTTGTCATCGGGGTCATGCTCCCTTAGCATGCAAATAGACCTTCCCCGGTTTACCGGCCTGAACTCAAACATATTGGGGGGGATGCCGATCGCAGTCTTTAACCTTATCGTGCTGTAAGGTGATGACGCTTAAACGCAGACTTGTGATTTGGCGTTTATCCACTGGCAAGCACTTACATTTTGCTGACCAGTTCGGTTATTGCGCAGCTACTTATTGCACAATATCAGCGTCATACCGCCTGTTAACTCGTGTAGACGGTGGCGACGTTTCAGCCCACAGATGCGGATTAATCGGTTCATGTTCTTCATCCGTCCAATACTTAGTCTAGAGAAGCATCTTGGCTTAACGAATTCGCCTCACTTCCCGTTGTCAGCGAGTTACATTACCTTACCAGCATACGGTAAGTCACTGCCGCTCAGACTCATACTTCTGCACAACCAGAAGTAGCCATAACTTATTGGCTCCTGCCAATATTGTCATGGATTACAGACAGGTTCGTGGTTCAATTTAAACATCCTTGTTAGCCCTGAACTCCGGGCACACCATAGGTGATGTCAGCTACCCAAAGTTGATTTGGCTGCTCAGCAGTAAATTGACGATTAACTAAATCAAGTGGCTTATCTTGTTGCTCGTCAGGTATCGTTGTCTTATGTGCTTTACCCCGACGAACACCTTGAATTCCCATAACTCGCATCAATCGTTCGACTGTACAGCGGGCGACTTGATGGTCGTCAAGCTGTAGCTGCTTCCATATTTTTCTTGCACCATAAACTGACATATTATCCTCCCACACTTCGCGAATGAGTATTATCAGCTCAGCATCACGCTTTTTGCGGTTAGACAGTCGCTCAGGCTCTCTTTGTATCTGTTTATGAGAATAATACGTTGATGGTGCAATCGGCAATTCCTTGCAAATTGACTCGACACCGTAATGCTCTCTGCAAGCATCAATAAAATCCACTATTACTTCTGTTTGCGGTCGAGCTCCGCTTGGGCGAAAAAAGCGGCAGCTTGCCTCAGGATATCATTCGTTCGCTTGAGCTCTTTATTCTCGCGCTCTAAGACGGCAAGGCGTTCTTCAGTTGATTGCGTATTAGAAGAGGGTTTAGACGGTTGAGCTTGAGATTTCTTGACCCATGCTCTAAGTGTTTCTGGGGTACATCCCAGTTTATCTGAAATCGATACTAGCGCAGCCCAAAGAGAAGGGTATTCATGCTGTTGTGTGGTAACAAGCCTAATTGCACGTTCACGAAATTCTGATGTATAGCGATTTGATTTTTTCATAGTTCCAGTTTCTCAAGTTATTGAGTCTCTGGCAAACACGGGGCGATTCAAATTTGAGGTTCTTTGATTTTATAGTCTGATATTGTCACTAGGTTAGATAATTTGCTTTGGATATCAGCAAAGAATTTATGTTCAAACACCTTTTCTTTGAGTCTTTTTTTCAATGATGATTGTTTTGTTTCGATGCCATTAAACAGAAATACTTCGTCATAAATCCTAATAGTATTCTCGTTAGCAATTAACTCTGGGCCTTCAGTTAACTCAAAAGTAGCCGTTGCATTGAGGGTGCTTAGCTCTTGCTTTAAGTTTAGCTCTTTAAGTTTTGCCCTTACATTTGGCAATAATTTATTGCCGCTTATAACATTCGTGTTGAGGTTTACTTTTGCTTGTTCCACAGCTTTTTTTTGAAGTAGATGCTCGATTACTTGTGCGTCGTACTCAGTGGTGTTACTTAGCGTTAAATTGACACTAACTTTTTCTGCACCATAAGCACTCCCGAGTGCATGGAATACAATCGATAGAAAAACCCCATTTGCTAGCGCTTTCAATGAATTCATTAAAACAATCTCCAATAGCTAAAACTATATTAATCATTTCATGAATTTCATTTCGCGCAGATGTTAAAAACAAAACTAAATATCAATTTTTTACAATAGGTTATGAAAAAATCTCATTGTATTTTTTATATTCTTACAAACCTGCATTCAATAATTTATACTTTTAACTTTGAAGGAGGATTTATGAAATTTGTATTTTTACTAGTCATTTTAGTATTGAGCCATAGTGCTCATGCAGCTGATACTGTGAGAGTTATCAAGTTTAAAACTATCGGCCTCACAGTAAATGAATACAACATTGTAGATTTGATACATAAAGAAGCAGCTGAAAAGCTCGGCGCTTATTTCATTATTAGCAATTCACAAGCAGGTGTATCAAGCTATAGCGAGAAGGCCCGCATTTTACGTCCGATATCGGTAAGTATTGTTGACTATAAAATCGAAGATAGTGAAATAATAGCGACCATACGCTATGAACATGCAGCTTTAGAGGTTGTAACGGAGAACTATAAGTTATACATGAGGAACAAGAAAGATATCGGAGAATTGGAAAACGATAAGATAATTGAATTTTGCCAAAAATTCTCATCAAACTCTTTAGAAATCGAGAACATTCTCTCTAACTCAGAACTTAACGATTCAACAGCCCCTTCAAAGGATGATGAGCTCCTAACACTATCAAAAGAGTCTGACTCTATAAGTCAGTTATTAATAAATGAATGTAATTTATCTAAACTCACCGAGAAAACCCCGTGATCAGAACAAAGTGATGTCGCGGGGATGAATAGGTGTCACCCCTGCTCTTGGATATATTTTCGTATAGTCTCTGCGCTTGCATTCCCTACAGAACACACAAAGTACCCATCAGACCAAAATGTTTTCTCTTTCCAAAATTGGTTTTTCAGATAAGGAAATGATTTCCAGATTTTAGCGGTTGTGGCTTGCTTAATCCTCCTTGCGTGCTGGCCTACTGAATATCGAGTGCCGATTGTAATCAGCATATGAATGTGATCTTTGTCTATCTCAACCTCTTCGATCCTAAAGTCAGATGATAGAGAAACATCGAAAACCGTTTTCTTAACAAACTCACCCAGCCTTCCGTTTAGCAGAGGTTTTCTGTACTTAACCACCAAAATTAAATGAAGCGAAATTAGATATTTGCAGTGAGATTTAGTTTCATATTCCATCTTGACAACTTGGCCTTATACAGTAGTCTATACAGTATATGAAAAAGACGCTCAGATACAACTACAGGCTAAACCCTACGCCAGAACAAGAAGTTAAGCTCATTGAGTTTGGTGCGATAGCGCGTGGCATTTGGAATCTGTTGTTGTCTGAAAATATGCGTCGTTATGAATACGATAAAACATTCCTGTTTTACAAAGATATGGCTTCTCTCCTCAAGGAAATTAAGCCATTCGAGGAATTTAGCTGGATTAAAGCGTTTGATTCTGCTGCTGCTCAGCAGGTTGCTCGCGACTTGGAAACAGCGATGAAGAATGCATTTTCTAAAGGTCGTTTGCAGCATTTTCCAAAGCACAAAGTTTCCTACAAAAGGAAGCGGCTTCACAATGATAGCTTCCGAGCGGTCAATAATTCCAACTGTATTCGAATTGAAAATGACGCTATAAGCATCCCAAAAGTCGGTAAAGTGCCAATCGTTCTGCATCGTGAGCTAGTGAGCAAAATTAAGACCGTCACTGTTCAATATCGTCACGGAAAATGGGAATGCAGCATCACACAGGAAGTAGAGTGTAAAACGGCTAAACAGGTTTTGGAAAAGATCACTGGTTTTGATATCAACTCAAAGCAAACGGTGGTTGGTTCGAACGGATTTGTGGCCGATAATCCGAAGTTTTTAAAACAGTCAAAAGAGAAGCTAAATCAATTGCAACGCCAGCTTGCGCGTCGAACCAAAGGCTCAAATCGTTGGCACAAAACTAAACAACGCATCAATAAACTACACGGTAAAATCTCAAGGCAAAGGCTCGACTTTGCGCACAAAATTTCACGACAGATAATCAATGAAACTGATATAGCGTGTTTTGAAGATTTAAACGTAAAAGCGATTCAAAAGTTCAATGGCAGCATGGTTGCCGATAACGTAATGGGGCTGATAACTCAGCTTTCAAAATACAAAGCTGAGTTAGAGGGTAAGTTGTATCACGAAATTGGTCGATTTGAGAAGTCCACTGGGATCTGCTCAGAGTGCGGCCAAAACCATGTTTTAACATTGAACGATAGGTATTTCACTTGTGTAGCTTGCGGAACGTATCAAAACCGTGATCTATCGTCGGCTAAGAGCATAGAAAAGACAGGTGAATTAGATTTAATTGCGGCTGGAATCGTCGCAAGGGTAGCACCCGTATCTCAGGAGAAACAATCCGTTAAAACGAAAGTCTTCGAATTATCGAAGTTGGATTTTGGATCTGAGAAAAAAGAAGCAGCCTAGCCGTTAAGCTAGACTGTAGAAGCCCAGTGATCAGAGCGAAGCGATGTCGCTGGGTAGTTCACTTAAGAATAACGACAGTTCATAAAAATGGACGTTAAAAGATACCGTTCGTTAGTTTATGCATATAAAGCAGCCTGCGCCATTACTTATTTAAGCGTCAAAACTTAAAGCGTGAAAGCTTAGGTATGTATCGGTTAGTGTCAGACTTATATTTTAGAAAATCATCGCCATGCACTTTCTTCAAATAAGGCTCTTCAATTTGTCGAACAATCACTTCAATGCAAATCCAACATACAAAAGCACATGCCCAAAGCAGCAAATGTGGGAACGTTATACACACCCCTGCCCAAAATAGAAAAATACCAAAGTAAATGGGGTTGCGAGACTTTGCGTAAATCCAGTGGGTAATAAGTGCAGTCGTTTCTTGCTGGTCAACGCCAATACGCCATGAATCTCCCATTTGAATTTGAGACAACAAAGTTACAGCAATTCCGCAGGCGCCAATCAAGGAGCCGAGAAGCTGAAATGGAATTGAAGGAACAAATAGTAGGGGCGCACGTCCTAAGTAACCAAAAAGAACTAGACCAAATGCAAAGCAAAACGTAACCACGAATATAGCCCCTGGTACAATTTCTATTAATGGTGCGTTTATAGATGCTGCTCTTATACCAAAATCACCATTTCTCTTATATTGAACAAAGCTTCTACCGAGGACGGCTAGCGCCAAAAAACTACTAATTAAAATAAGCGAAACCATATCTATCCTTATCGTACATGACGTTAAGAATATGATTGTAAAGTCTATACTTAATAAAGAGTCAATAGGTACCTAAAAATCGTTCAGGTAAAACTTGGGCATTTACGAATAAATGCCCAAGAACACTACTGATCCCCTTTACTATGCACGAGTCGATAGAGTACAGGCAGCACTACCAGTGTTAGCAAGGTTGACGATATTATCCCGCCGATGACCACCGTGGCCAAAGGCCGTTGCACCTCTGCACCTATGCCCGTATTGAGCGCCATGGGCACAAATCCAAGGCTTGCCACTAGTGCTGTCATTAATACCGGACGCAAGCGAATAAGTGCCCCTTCAACAATGCTATTCACTAATTCTCCGGTTTCTAGCAAACGTTGCTTGATGAAGGACAGCATTACCAATCCGTTTAATACGGCAATCCCAGACAACGCGATAAATCCTACCGACGCGGATATGGATAAAGGCATATCCCTTAACCAAAGGGACATTACACCGCCTGTTAATGCCAAAGGGATACCTGTGAAGATAATCAACGCATCGCGTATAGAACCAAACGCAATTACCAGCATTGTCAAAATCACAAACAACGTAACCGGTACCACAATCGTCAATCGTTGACTCGCACTTTCGAGCTGCTCAAAGGTTCCACCATAGTCGAGCCAATAACCAGCAGGTAAATCTACTTCATCATTAATTCTCGCCTGAGCTTCTTCAACAAAAGTGCCAATATCTCTGTCACGCACATTTGCTGTGACAACAATACTACGTTTGCCATTCTCCCGGCTTATTTGGCTAGGTACTTCTTTAAATGCAAGTGTGGCTAATTCGCTTATTGGTACATGCTCACCAGAGGGCGTGACTATGGGAACGCTCTCAAGCTGAGTGAGTTCATTTCGAATGTCGTCGGCATATCGCACGACAATTTCAAAGCGTCTGTCGCCCTCAAAAATCATTCCAGCGGTTTCTCCACCTGTCGCAGCATTGAGCCATAACTGCAAGTCGGCTATATCCAAACCAAAGCGTGCCAATTGATCAGGCTTTGGTGTGACGGTGAAGATTGGAATGCCTTCTACCTGCTCAAGCCTCGCGTCATCAGCCCCTTCAATCGTTGAAATAACGGACAAAATGTCAGAAGCAGATGCAAAGAGGGTATCTAAGTCATCCCCAAATAGTTTTATGCCCAAATCTGCCCTTACCCCACTGATCAATTCATTAAACCGCATTTGAATAGGTTGGGTAAATTCATAATTATTGCCGGGCAAGGTAAACAAGTCCTCTTCAAACGTTTCGACTAGCTCGGCTTTAGTCATTGATGGATCGGGCCATTGTTCCCTAGGCTTCAAAATAACAAACGTATCAGTAATGTTGGGCGGCATAGGATCGGTAGCGACCTCACCCGTACCCGTGCGACCGAATACCGTCTGAACTTGCTCATACTGCATAAGTTTCGCTTCAAGAGTTTTTTGCATTTCAACTGCTTGTTCTACCCCAGTCCCAGGGATGCGTATCGCTTGTACTAAGATATCACCTTCATTGAGCTGGGGAATAAACTCGGAGCCTAATTTACTGCCCATCCATAAACTGCCGACAACCAAAGCACTCGCTGCTACTACCACTAGCCATCTAAAACGCAGCGCTCCGGTTAAAACAGGACGATAGACTGCCTTTGCACCTTTAATAATTGGGCTTTCTTTTTCGCTAATTTTACCTCTCATGAAAATTGCTATCGCCGCAGGCACTACGGTAAAACAAAATACCATTGCGGCAAGCAAAGCCATTATCACGGTCGCTGCCATGGGGTGGAACATTTTACCTTCGACGCCAGTGAGCGTGAACAAGGGGATATAAACAATGGTAATGATCAATACACCAAACAAACTGGGGCGTATGACTTCATTAGTGGCTTCATATACAACATTCAGCCTTTCTTTGAGCGGTAGAGTAGCGCCGTTTTGTTTCTGGGATTCGGATAATCGTCTGATACAGTTTTCAACAATGATAACTGCGCCATCGACAATCAAGCCAAAATCCAGTGCGCCTAAACTCATCAAGTTAGCAGACACATCTGTTTTGACCATGCCCGATATCGTGGCAAGCATTGCCAAGGGTATTACAGCGGCGGTAATAAGTGCAGCTCGCACATTCCCAAGCAAAACGAATAGCACAACGATGACAAGTAAAGCGCCCTCGACGAGGTTTTTCTGCACTGTGTCGATGGTTTTGTCAACGAGGCTTGTCCTATCGTAAACCGCTTCAAGGATTACGCCCTCGGGTAAGCTTGTTTTAATGGTTTCGAGCTTACTGTCCACAGCTTTGGCGACCGTACGAGAGTTTTCTCCCACTAACATCATTGTCGTGCCAATCACTGTTTCTTGGCCATTTAACGTGCCGGCTCCAGAGCGCAGCTCTTTACCGAGGTTGATTTGGGCGATGTCTTGAATTTTTACCGGTACGCCATCAATGATCTTAACAACCACTTGGCCGATATCGTCGATGCCCTTAAGTTGGGCTTCCGATCTGATCAGTACTTGTTGCCCATTTTGTTCTACAAAACCAGCGCCTTGATTCGCATTGTTGCGTTCTAGCGCACTGAGAAGGTCACCTGTACTTATCCCAAAGTTTATCATTGCGACTGGATTAGGATTCACATGATATTGCTTTTCAAATCCGCCTATCGCATAAACCTCGGTCACCCCCTCAACAAGCGACAATTGGGGCTTAATTACCCAATCATGGATCTCCCTTAATGCCATAGCATCATAGGGTTGACCGTTGTCCTGTCGCGCCTGAGGCTCAGCACTTAACGAGTACATGTAAATTTCACCCAAGCCTGTGGAGATAGGGCCCATTTCAGGGGTTAACCCTGTTGGCAATTGCGCCGCGATGGCGGTGAGACGCTCGTTGACGAGATTTCGTGCGAAATATAAATCAGTGCCCTCTTTAAACACGACTGTGACTTGCGACAAACCATAGCGTGATATCGAGCGGGTATACGATAAATTAGGCAAACCGGCCAGCGAGGTTTCAACTATAAACGTTATGCGTTGTTCAGTCTCCAAAGGCGAGTAACCTGGGGTTGCGGTATTTATCTGCACTTGCACGTTGGTGATATCAGGCACAGCATCAATCGGCAATTGTTTGTAACTATACATACCAAAAAAGGCGACAAACAAGGCGAACAACATCATGACACCACGTCGCTCAATGGATAGACGGAGTATTGGTGCTATCATGTTCTCACCTCACCGTTTTTATGGACTTGGCTTTGCTTTTGACAATAAATGCGCAGGTAATTAGTCATCATCGCCCGCCTCCATTTTTAATAAATCAGCTTTTAGTAGATAGCTATTTTCTACAACGACTTGCTGGCCTATTTGAACGCCCTTCACAATCTCTACTAAACGGTTGTCCGTGTTCCCAATCTTTACTTGGCGGGGGTAAAATCGCTCCCCTTCTTTGACAAAAACAATGGTTTGCCCATCTAACTCTTGTATTGAACTTTTGGGGAGAGCCAGATTGACTTCTTGGAACCCAATCTGAATATAACCCTCTACCATAGCGCCTAAAGGCCAATAACCACTGCCATTATCAACGTTCACAAACGCGATAGAATAAGGTTTGTCATCAGGTGAGGACGTAATGTGGCTTATACTTGATTGTTGCTGCAATTCCTCAAGCCTTAAAGTGACTTCCATATCAGCGGCAATACGAGTACGTTGTTTGGGGAAAATAGCCAATTGAGCAATTGCGCGAGAGTAATTAGCAACAGAAAGCAGTACTTGACCGTTGGTGAGCTCACCATCATTGGCGTGTCTAGCTATGATTTTTCCAGACATCGGTGAGGTGATTGAGTATTGATTTAAACTCTCGTTTGACTCAATGATTGCCAGTGTGTCACCTTTTTCTACTTTATCTCCAATATTCACCATGATACGTTTTACAACACCGTCGAAGCGGGCACGAATATGACTCAGTGACGCAGGATCATGAACTATCCGCCCAAAGGTTCTGGTTGTGAGCGATAATGTTCCTGATGCGGCCGATGCAGTCACGATATCGTGTTCAAGCATCCGTTCTTGAGATAACACTACGTACTCGGGTCTTTCTTCGGCTTCCTCATCGTCATCATCAGCCAGGGCGACAGAAGCAAACAGTAAAGTAACTAGCATGACTAACATGCCAAGCAAGTCACGTGCGCTAGTAACTAATGTAAATTGTGATTTATTCATTATTTTTTCTCTATTCATTGTGATGATTGAGCAGACGTCGAGGGAGAGTCAGAAAACACGGGAATTCCCGTAAGTGCCTCTAGATCTGCGCTTCGAAGGTGAACTAAGCCTGCGGCTTTTATCATAGTTCGTTGCATATCTATGAGTTGCTGTTGCGTTGTCACCCACTCTATGTAGTTGTAGCGACCACTTTCATAGCCATCCCGCGCCAATTTCAATGCAGATTCCAATGTTGGGACGACATTGTCTTGAAGGGTCGTAACAGTGAGCAAGGCTTGGTCTTTTGCGCTAATGACTTGATTTAATTGGCGAGTGAGTTCACGAATTTTCGCTTGTTTTTGATAGTCTATACTGTCAAGCAATGCGCGCTGTTGTTCGTATTCACCTAGATTCCGCTGCTTGGTATTTAACGGCACCGAAATACTGGCGACTAACGCTGTGTCATCAATTCCCTGCATTCTTCGGATACCGGCTTCCCACGCAATGTCGAACTGCTGACTGGCCTGAACCACTCTCAATCTGGCCTCTTGTACCCGATAGTTATCAGCATAAAGCAGAACGTGTGGATTGCTTTGAAGCTGTGAAAGCATATGTTCAAGTGATAGTGAATTTGGAAACGATAACAGTGTCCCTTCAACTTCCGCAAACACAGCGTTAGTGTCACCCCACATGATGGCCAGGTCGCGTTTATACTCATTGAGTTTTTGTTCACTTATCAATAACGACAAACGCGCCTGCGACAACGCTGACTCTGCACGTTTTTTCTCAAGTGGTGAAGAAGCCCCCGCTTCAACCCGTGTAGAGACTGTCTGAAGCATTGTGCGAGCCAGCATTTCAGCTCGTTGCTCAGTCTTGTGCAACGCTTGTTGGACAATGACATTGATATATCGTCGAGTTGTTTCACCCAAGATGTCCAGCGTACGAATGCGCCGTTGTGTAAGCAGTTGTGCTTTTTTTGAACTCACCACATTCATTCGGCCGCTGACTTTATCTCCAAGCTCGATGACCGACGATAAGGTCAGTGTCAATTCGGCATCTTTAATACCAGACACTTCGCCTGTTCCCAACACATTATCAACTTCAACCCCAACAGACATTTCAGGTCGTAAGCTGGCCATTTTTGATTCACCATCCAAAGCCGAAGATTTAAATTCGAACACAACTAAATCTGGGTTGTTTGATAATGTGCGTTTGAGCGCATTTTCAAGCGTGATTGAAGACTTTTGCGCATTGGCAGATTGAACAGATATGCTCATGGTTACCAGTGCAGCAGATATCAATTTCAGATACGCTGAGCTAGCTTTTTTTATGCCCAGTGGGCGTGAAGAACTCATAAAAGAACCTTTTGTTCATAAGATAACGACATACATGGAAAGCACCCATGCAAACATATAGGAGGGAATGGATTAATGTTGAGGTGGGCGCAAAAGGCCTTCGACTAGGCCGTCAGTGACGTTGCGGGAATAACTGTATTGATTGGTATATAACGGTTTAGATACGTCATTTATTGGGTGCTGTGCCAGAAACTTAATCTGTCCACATTGACACAGCACACAATGGAAACACTTAGACTCTTCACTCGACGTATTATCACCAGCATTTACATTTTTTTCGGGAACATCATAAGTGCCTATCGACTTTGATTGTTCAGGGACTGACGATACCTCCGCAGGGTAGTCATCGCATTGAGCGGCGAACGAAAAGCCCGATTGACACATGAGCAAAGTAATAAGTAGCCATGCCAACCTACGCAGTTTTGATGTGCAATTAAAAATTGGCATTTTCTTATCAACTTTGCGCATTAAGCGCTCGCTGTCTTTCATTTCCAGCATCTTCGAGGATCATTTTTGCCCCGCGCAACACAACGCACGAAACTATCACACCGATAACCAGATCAGGCCATCGAGAATCGAGCCAAAACACCAAAACGCCAGCAAAGATAACACCTAAGTTGGCAATCACATCGTTGGCTGAAAATATCCAGCTTGCCCGCATATGCACTTCTTCATTTCTTTGTTTGCGTATGATCACAAGACAAATGACATTAGCAACCAGTGCAACTGCCCCCATAGCCATCATTAGTCCCGATACAGGTTCGCTACCGTAAATTGACCGTCTTACAATATCAATGATAATCAACACACCCAGTGCCATCTGAAAAAAGCCGCTAATTCTAGCCGCATTGGCTTTGTGCAATAGCGATTTACCAATAGCATAAAGGGCAACACCATAGACAACTGCGTCGGCGAGCATATCAAGTGAATCGGCTATTAATGCGGTTGAATGAGCAAGCAACCCGATCCCCATTTCTATAACAAACATTGTCGCGTTTATTCCCAAAAGCCAATACAAAACCTGTCGTTGAGACTGGTCTTTTATTTCAACTTCGCACCCACATCCGCTCATTAGAAACACACTCTTTACTGATGAATAGTATGAGTATAAAGTCTATACTTGGTATAGAGTCAACGGTTAGGAGAAAAAAATGAAAATTGGTGATGTCGCAAAGACGACAGGTTGTAGTATTCAGACCATTCGTTTTTATGAAAAGAAAGGGCTATTGCCTGAGCTCAAGCGCTCAAGTGGAAATTATCGTGTCTACGACAAGGGGACTATTGAACAACTCCTATTTATTAAACAGTGTCGTTCATTGGATATGTCTATCATGGAAGTAAAAACGCTCATGGACAGTCGTTCGAAGCCAGATCAGAGCTGTTCAAATATCAATACGTTAATAGCTAAGCATTTATCAGACGTCATTATTCGCATTGAAGAGCTAAACGCATTAAAGTCATCACTCGAAAATATGGCGTCAAAGTGTGATCAAAACAAAACCATTAGGGACTGTGGCATTTTAAATTATTTACACACTTAAAAGTGTAAGAAGCACACAGTTTCACTGTGCGCACTCGCCTCAACGTGTATCTATCGGCTAACATTCGTCATTTGTGTAGATTTATAAGGCAAAAATCAATAGCCTGAACTTTTGATACTGAGTCAGCCATGCATATTCATTTGTGGCCCTACAAAGCGATTTACATCGGAATCAGTCCTGATAATGATGTTCATGCACATCATGCTGTCCAAATTTGCATTGGTTTAGACAAAGACATCTCGGTTCAAGATTACAAGGCACAAAGTATTCACACCGGACAATGTATTGTGATTTTCGAAGATGTCCCTCACAAGGTTTTGGCACAGGACAATCAGATTGTAGTCATCTATTTAGAGCCTGAAGATAGGCAAAACCAACAATTTCTCAAAGCCTTACGTCAAGCTAGGAGTGATGGAATTAATACTCTGCCGCTTACTAGCAAAGAATTGGGATCCATTTCTCAGCATCTATTTACTGACGTCGATATCGACAAAGTGTGGAAAACAGTAAATAAAGCGGTAGGGCTAGTCTATAGTCCTGCGCTTTCATCGCGCCCTGAGGATAAACGGGTACGAGCGGTCATCGACATTATTGCTTCGCAGAGAGGTTGTGCAATCGATATGGCGTTTTTATCATCGAAGGTTTTCTTGTCCCCAAGTCGCAATCAAGTCCTAATTGCTCAGCCCAGCTCCTGATGATAGACCTGTAATATGAATAGCTTATTGGTTGATTAGAGCGACGTATACTCCGAAACAAATAATCACTGGGTTGCAATTTAACTTCTTGAACCCAATGGATAATACTTTGTTGTGTTCTCGGAGTTATCTCAAATTGAACTTCGATCCCTGTTTTCTTCTGCGTTAATTGAACCCTTTCAAATACTTGATCGAGAGTAGCGACGTCTCGAACTTTTAAAGAGAGTAAGTCACATGATCTTAGCTTGCTATCTATAGCCAAATTCAGTAAAGCTAATTGCATCAAGTTGTTTTGAATTTCAATTCGAGTGCGAATACGCCAAATCTCTTCAAGCTTGAAAGGACGTTTCACACCAGTAGCATTGTGGTTTAGTTCTGGTTTCATAGTGACCTCCTATTTAAAAGTCACTATGAGGATAGTGGATGTATTACTGATTAGGATTTGGAAAGAAATGAATTTCGAAAAATCGAGCATTAGCAATCCATGAATAACTACTGGTATGGCAAAGCAGTTGCTTTTTATGCCACAGTATCCGCAACAAAATATCGTTTTTCAGCACAATAAGAGGCAAACGAAGAAGTAATGTGAAGACATAAAAGCTTTATACTGCGTGCTCTATTATCTAACTGCGTAACGTTAAACCTTCGCCCTATAGTAGTTGCGGTCTCTCTACCATGAGCTATCGCGTTACGGTGATCCTTGACTTCGGTTAAGACAAAGTGCTGCACACCTTCTGGCAGTGGTGAGCGTTCTAAATCAAAAAAATTCCACACGTTCTCTAGCTGTTTAATAGAAATATTCATTGAGCCACCTGATGGAAAAACAGAACTGTCAACATTAGTCACTTCAGTATCACTTGTTACTGCGAGAACAAGTTTATGACGATTTTCCCACACTTTGGAGGCTCCGCACTCTCGAAGAGCTTTAAAATGAGAATCAAACAGCGAGCACAATACCGCACTTTTAAAATGATTGGCAGGAGCTTCTTCTTGCCCAATAACTTCTAATGCTCGTGTGACTGATTGTGTAATTGCGAACTCAAGTGCTGCATACATTGCAACAAACACCAAGCCTTTCTGAGCACGATAGAAGTCTGAATTTTTAGTTTCTTCAGTCAGTGCCTCATCTGACAAATACTCTAGTATTGAATCTAGTTGCCTCAAGCGATTCATAACACCAGCATCAATATCATTAAACATTATCTACAAACCTAACTCGACAATACTCGACTCTTTCGCGTAAGCGAGGCCCTGAATTTGTGGCTCCAGTTGTCAAGCGGCGTAACTCTTCATCATCAATCCAGTTGGCTACATTTGATCCGCTAATATCAACTCCTTCTTCAATAGCATCGGCAGCTCCAATAGCAATGGCTTCAAAAAGCACTTGTGGTGTACTTCCTTTATTGCCGCGTTTAATTCCATTAGGTAAGACAGCTCTTAGTGATTCAAATGTTTTTTCAAACAGCTCTCTATACTTCTTATAGTTAAAATGTACCGATGCATCGGCCATAAAGTCATTTAGAAATATCTCTACACTGTGTTTAAAATCATCACGTTTTGTTTTGTAAGCCAAAAACTTCAAAACAAGCTCTTCTCTGGTACCGTCTTTCGCTTTAGTTGATGACACATTAACAACTTTGTTGAAGTCATCATTTTTTGCAAGTTCAATGATAAAATCATTAAATTGCCCTCTAAATACACAAGCTCGAATTTCTTGAGGAGTTAATTTGATTCCACCAGTATTCAATCTCTCAAAGAGGTCGAATCGTACTTTTAGATCACTTTTATCGCTTAGTGTTGTTACCTTAAGCGGACGTAAACTGAACTTCAAACGAAGTGAATGAGGCAGATCATTAAACGTTGCTCCATTGAACTTAGACAGGATATCTAGCCCCTTAAGTTTAAGAGGCTTATCCAGCCCAAAACTTTCTATTTGCTCTGGGGTCCCACAAAAATGAATCAATGAGTTAAGCCTTTGTACGCCATCTATTAACTCCCAAGATCCATCTCTATTTGCAGCCATGAACAAGTTAGGAATAGGTATTCCCAATAAAACAGATTCTACAAGTTTAGACTGGTTATCTTCGGGCCAACGAAATTGCCTTTGGTACTCAGGAGCAATGTTGATAATTGATTCATTCGCCATAGAAATCAACTCTTTAACAGATATATCAAATGAATCAAAATCTACTTTCCTAGTCTCTTGATCGAGTTGATTCATATAATCTTTCATGTGTTCTCCAGTGAGCTATCTAAGTTTATTCCAGTGTAACAACAACTCATATTTTAGTCGATATTAGTCAATAGGTTAGTGAATGGTGACTAGAAACACTATCTAACTATTCATGGAGGACTGAGGGCTAAGCTCACGTCGATATTCTTGTAAACTCTCACATTACAAGACACCACAACGATTAGAAAAAGCATTCGTAAAGTGCAAAGAAAAAGTGTACTAGCACACAATGGGGCAAAAACGTTTTAGAAATGGCAGCGTACCGATGCAATCGCTGCCATTTTAGGATGATAGTTTAATACTTGGTATGAATCTTTATTCTACTCACACACTTGGAATTGATTGAAATTTTTCTATTTTCAGCAATATAGAAGAGCTTCGCGTCTACCCCTTACTGGTTATTGTTCTAGGCGCAGTAGCTCCTCTCTTCAAATTTTGACAAAAAAAAAGACCGATTAACGGTCTTTTCTTATTTTATTTTTTGCTTATTCGGTGGTGCATCCATAAATAACTACCGAAAAAAACTACATTACCAAAAATGAAAAAGGTCAAACCAATAGCTTGGATTTCATTCATCTTGATCGTCCTCCTCGGAACCATTTAGGAAAGTTATATAGAAACCTATCACAACAGATGCCAACATACAAACAAAAGCAATGACTAGCTTTATAAGTCCTTGAATTTGAATTTCGTAGCATGTTTTGTTGTCGAAACCACACGGCCAAACATATCCGCAAAACCACTAACAGAGAGCTCTGGAATATAGCCAACAATTGTTGCTAATAAGATTAGTTCAACCATGATCTTATTTAGCATTTTGTTTTTCATAAGCAATTCATTTGAATCTCCTCAAAGTAAATTTGAGGGTTCACACCCTTGAGGGAGTAATCCCCCAAGGGTTGTTTATGCTTCAAATAGCAATTCTGCCGTTTCACAGGCATTTGCGATTGTCACATTGTGTATCACAAGCAAATCTACAGTCTTTCTATATTTTTCAATTAATAAAAAGTGAGTAGTTTTTGCTATGAAGTGTCTGATAACCATATCTGGATAGTATCCATTGCGGTATGCTGCGAAATGACGTAGCTGAGAACCACCAGCTTTTGCCATTTCAATATGATGTTTACTCATTGCTCCTCCAAAGAAAGGGGGAGCTTCCCAAGCGGGGGGCTCCCCGCATGGGTTGGTTGTAAAAATCTAAAAGGTTACTTCAACCTCAATGTCACCTTTTGGCTTACAAACGCAAGGTAATATCTCACCTTCATTTGTAAAGCCAATTGGTTCATCGATATATTCGACATTGCCCTTTAGTAATTTGATGCGACACGCCCCACAAAAACCTGATTTACAGTTAGATGTAGGGGCAACACTATTCAGCTCTAAAGTCTGTAATAGTGTTCCATTTGTGTCATTGTAAACTTGACCAGAAACGCTAATCATTTGACACCTCCAGTATTAACAGAGATGTCAACAGGTAAGCGAAATGAAAAAGCACTAGGGCCTGCTAAGTTGTAGGTGTCCAGCCAGTCCATACTTTTGCTGCCATTAGGTATATCTAAAGGTGGCATATAAATATCAACAAACTTTCCTTCTCTACGTAGTCTTGCAGCTAATGCTTCTGCTTTTTCTTGACCTGCTCCAGAAGCATCCTTATCAGCAAAAATTAATACTGAAGTCACATTATCTGGAATTTTAACCATTTCTAGCAAAGTGTCCGAATAACATGACCACATAGGACAGCCTGTAGCCTCGCGTACAGCTAATGCAGTTTCAATCCCCTCACATACGCCAATGAAGGTGTTATCTCCTTCAGTTACAGGTGAGTCAATTTTGATAGAACATCCACCAATATAGCTTGGCGGAGGCATTAACATTTTCGCATTAGGTACATCAGCTTTTAAGCCTTGATTGTTCAGGAAAATTCGATGAATCGTGATTCGATTACCATCTGAATCAGTCATTGAGCCTAATAAACCGTGAAGTTTCTTAGGCTTAGACTGACCATCTCCCCACCAAAGCTCATCAGCATACCCAAGTGTATACGGTAGAGTTTTCGCATCAGTTTTAAGTCCACGGCTGTTCAAGTAAGCTTGTATCCGACCAGATTGATCATGAGCTGCAGGAATAGCGTGTTGAAAAAGCTTCTCAAGTTTTGCGACTCGTTTTGCTTTTTCATCATCGTTAATACCTTTTGGCTGTGAAGCTTTCACATTTTGAACGTATTCGCGCGAGATGCTTGATAAGTCACCACCACAGATATCGATTATTTTGTTTAAAGCGTCGCTTTTTGAGCAACTCTCCATAAACGCAATTACATCTATTCCACCGGGTAAAGCACCTACATCGTTATGGTATGCACCACCGGTATCAACCCAATCTCGGAAAAGGCGAAACTTAGTTCTTCCGTTTCCAGTTTTTGGGCATGGTACTTGTGGTGAACCACCGTGGTTACTTGATTTTGAAACTGCTTCATTAAGTCCTGGGTAGGCTGAGTAGACAGAAGACCACCCGCCATTTGACTTAACTAAAGCAAGTACTTTATCTATTTTTGATTCAATCATTACAACTCTCCTATTCCTCAAGACGACCCTAAAGCGTCCTGAATACAAGGCGCTTTAGGTGGTCGCCTCGAATAAAAAGAAGAGTTAGCCCTAAGGCTAACTCATACGTTTAGCCTTGAGCTTGAGCTCGTTGTTGACCTTCAAATAAAGGTCCCCACTTAGCACGTAATGAAAGAATCGTTCTACCGCCAATGTATACCTCTCTCACTTCAGTGTTAGGTATTGACGATGGGATTGGCATAATTGCCTTTTTAATTACATTATTCATGCGTATCTCCTCCAAAGAGTACAAAAAAGGGGATACGCCCCTTATGGGAAGTATCCCCACAAGGAATGGTTTTAATTTGAGTTAGATAAGACCGCGCTCAGCAAAAGAGACAGTATTTTCGCCAATAATGATGTGATCTAACACTTGTACATCAATATGATTGAGTGCATGTTGGATCTTAGTGGTTATTAGCTTGTCTGCTTGCGATGGTTCGGCAATACCTGATGGGTGGTTGTGCGCTAAAATGACAGAAGATGCATTCTTTTTTAGTACACTTTTTACAATCTCCCGAGGATAAACACTTGCAGCATTTATCGTTCCGGTAAACAGTATTTCTTTGTCTATAAGTCTATTTTGGTTATCAAGATAAAGCATGTAAAAGACCTCATGCTCCAATCCCTTTAAATGGACCTCTAGATAATCTGTGACTTGGGTAGGGCTCTTAAAAATAGCACCTCGTCTCAGCCTATTGTTTAGAAGCTTCTTGGCTGTTTCAATAATTTCATCAGAGCTAAGCTCTGACGTGATTATATATTTACCAGTTTCTTCATTTAGTTTTAAGTTAGAAATAGTCATTGTCTCCTCCAAAGAAACATTAAGCGGAGACAATTACCCAGAGGATAATAATCCCCTATGGGTTGATTTAAGTTTGTTGAACACAAGCAAGCTGAACTCGCTTATGCTAAATCTAGGGTTAAACCCAAAGTAACAACGAGACGTCGGTACTTGTTCTACACAAATACAAGGATCTGAGTAGCTTTTATGCTTTATCAAAATTAATTACCTTACGGTAAATTTGATAGCAAGGTGCCATCATTAAATTAATGATAAATGCAAAAAAATCAATTTGGCTTATATGTAGTAGTGTGTGTGATTCATAGACATCCTTTCTATACTTGGATGTTATGAACGATGAAATTCAACAAAGACTTAAGTGGATAAAGCTTTATCAAGAAACAAACAACGCAGGTTTAGTTTGTCTGCGTTGTGGAATATCTAGGCCAACATTACGAAAGTGGTGGTCTAGGTATCAAGAGCAAGGTCTTGATGGCCTTAAAAGTTTGAGTAAAAGACCCCACAGTTCACCAAATCAAAAAATGTCTCCAGAATTGGAAGCTAAGATTTTAGTCTTAAGAAAATCTAGAAACTTAGGCGCTCGAAGAATCCAAAGTGAGTTGCTTAGAAATGAGCAAATTAAGTTAGGGCTAGCTACTATTCATAAAGTGCTTAAAAAGCACCAAGTTGACCCTATAGTTATTTATCGTAGAAAGCCTGACTTCAAAAGATACTCTAAGCCTATTCCTGTCGAAAGAGTTCAAATGGACACCTGTAAAATAGCCCCTAATTTATACCAGTACACAGCTATTGATGACTGTACACGCTATCGAGTGTTAAGGCTTTATAAGCGACGTAGTGCCACTAATACCATTGACTTTGTAGAGTCTGTAATTGAAGAAATGCTATTCCCTATACAGCGATTTCAGACAGACCGAGGTACAGAATTTTTTGCTGAAAAAGTGCAAAAGTTATTAATGAGATACAAGATAAAATTCCGACCAAATAAGCCAGCTTCACCGCACCTTAATGGCAAAGTTGAACGCTCTCAAAAAACAGATAAAGCTGAGTTTTATGCAACTGTTGATTTGGAATCTGAAGATATTCACGAGCAACTTTCTGAGTGGCAGCACTATTACAATTGGGAGAGACCACATAGTGCTCACAATGGAAAAACGCCGATAGAAAGGTATTTTGAAGTTAGTGAACAAACGCCATTTTCAGATGAAATTGAGGGGTTTTATCAAGCGCATAATGAACGTGTTCAATTATCCAATTACAGAAGGGATTTAGAGATCGCAAAATTGAAACGATCTCTATGAATCACACAGATTTCTATAATTGTCTTTGCCCCAAATTTTTCGAAGAAAGGAGCTGAAAGATGACTGGCGGCGATATCTATAACTTTCATGTCACTGTCCTTTGCCATTTTCTTAGCGTAAGACATCATTGCCGTTCCGATGCCATTAGCCTGCACCCGTGGAGAAGTCACAATCTAAGTGATATGAGCACGGTTTATTTTAGGATCGATATCCAGCCCAAAGACAGTCTTCTAAATAAGAGTTACTATAGTCACAAAATATCAAATTATTTTCAGTCATAATATTCCAAAAATTAACTAGTTATTATTTATCCCACATGGGAGTGCAGTTAAACGCTCGTTCCCAAACGCGGTCACGTTGGAAAGTTAGATTAACTTTACCATTTATATTATTTTACTTGTTTGCTTTATCTTTGCTTCTATCTTGGCTAACCAAATCAGCGGAATAATAATTAAAGAAGATCCTATAGCCAAGCTCAGGTCCGGTATTTCATCGAACCACAGCACCCCTACAACTACAGCACCTAATAAACCAGTGTATTCGGCACTGGAAATTTTACTGGCTTCGATTGCTCTATATACCAATACACATATACCAGCATAAATTAGGATAAAAGTGTTGGAGCCTGTTGCCGTTAACATTGGAGTCCAGTCCCAAG
>NZ_JAKGBH010000060.1:0-25422 GCF_021532515.1 Pseudoalteromonas sp. PAST1
TTAACGAGGGCTTGATTATAGTGAGACCAGTTTGTGATTTTGCTCATTGTTGTTGCACGGGCTAGTAGGATATAGATGATCTGATCACAGGCTGGCAAGATAGTTCAAACTTTTAGGAAACAACGCCTCATTATCATCATTAAGAAAAAGAAGAAAATGGTGCAGTATAGAATTGAGTTGAGTATCAACATTAAAACAAATCTTTCATCAAAGGCTGCCTATCATATATGTTTTCTGTTAGCTTTTTGCTTTTTGTGTTAACCGCTAGGCTCATTAAGAAACCTGCTCCTAACCCTACCGCTAAAGCAACCACCCACCCATATGGGGTTAACATTAGAAATGAAGATAGAGCTGTGGTGACTGATGATGCTGTTATGATACCTGCAAAAGTTGAAGCCCCAAAACTAGCTAACTCTGTAGATAAACTTCGCTGCCAGTCCTTATTGTTTTTATAGTCGTTGTAAACTTTGTTCGCTCTAAATGCACCATCAAGTAAAATCATGCCATTGCCAAGCCAGCGTCCGGTATTTTCAATCCGCTTAATTTTATTGAATTCAGCGGTGCTATTTATATCGAGCTTGGCAGAATGCCTTGCTGATTTAGCTATATTGATTCCCCGATTCGGATTAGACCAAACCGTGCCACGACGGCTTGCACGGTTTACACTCATAAAACGTTGCAATTCTGCACGAAACTGACCGTTCAGCTCTTTGAATATACTGAATGCTTTTTGTTCTAATGCAACCATATGATACTTGGGCATTCCTGATTTATGAGCCATACGAATATCTCTTAAAGCGGCTTCATATTTGTTGGCATAGGTGGCGAACTTTGAGCTACGAGCCTGAATTGATGTTGCTCCAGACCCAACTATTCCATGTGTATTTTCAGACAAAAATGGCATAACTTGGTTTTGAAAATCAGAGATAGCCATAAGCGTTTCACTGCCAAAATCGCGAAGCATATATGCAATGTTTCGGCGGGATTGCGCAGGCAATAAATCAAATTGACGAACTATACTTTGCTGTTCATTTGTAGGCGGAGTGTAAGAGTCAGAGTATTCTCTTCGCCATATATATGGCGTGCCTGAAGTGATAACTTGATTTTTTATATGGTTATTGTCTTTGGTAAAGCTGTCTTCTTTATCTTCTTTACATTTCACAAATTCAGCGGTTACTGAATCAATACAAATTCTAATTTCTAAAGCCATAAGTAGTATCCATACTAACTAATCATCCTTATTTAGAGGTTATCTTCATCACTGTAATGAGTCAATGAAGAATAAATAAAATGGGTACATGTTATGTGGCAAATGATTTTTGCTAATAGTTAATGGTTTTCTCGTTCACTTATCTTTGTGCGTGACGTTTTGAACCACTGAGGGCACCGAGGCGCTTTGCGCTGCACAGAGAGACAAATACTCACAAGACACTTCACTTTAAAGAAGTACACTTTAATACCTCCTTGTCTTCCTCTGTGTTCTCTATGTCCTCTATGGTTAGAGAAGATCTAATATGTCTATGAAAACATACGTAAAGTAAATACGATAAACCCTCATTGTTTTCTCATTAACTTCTCATTGTGCATAAGAATATTTGAACCACAGAGCACATAGAGGCGCTTCGCGCTTCACAGAGAAAAACAGATACTTACAAAGAGGATAAGAGACGCTGCGCTTCAGAGAAGTAAGTTTTTATACCTCATTATTTTCTCGTTCACTTCTCTCTGTGAAGAAAGAACCTACAGTAAATAAATGCCTGTTTGACGCTATGTAAAACGGCAGCAACATATTTTCTCTATAGTTTTATACTTTTGACTCAACAACATTGCACAATTGATAATTTACTAGCACTATTGAGTTATTAAGACTTCATTCAGAGGTGCTAAATGCACAAAGAGCAAACTCAATGTCAGCCAACAGGTTGTAAACATTGCGAAGACCATTTAGCACTTGGTTTTGATTTTACAATGGCTTTTCAGCCAATCGTTGATTGCACCGATAAACATATTTTTGGCTACGAAGCATTAGTTAGAGGCCTTAATAATGAGTCGGCTTATTCGGTCATTTCGCAAGTAACCGACGAGAATCGCTACACATTCGATCAACTTTGCCGTATTAAAGCTATTTCACTTGCTGCCCAACTGAAAATTGATTCAATCGTGAGCATTAATATTTTACCTAATGCAATTTATAAACCTGAGCGTTGTATAAAAACGACACTTGAAGCTGCTAAGCAATATGATTTTCCGGTAGAACAAATTATGTTCGAGTTTACCGAGGTTGAAAAAGTTGAAGATACTACACATATCAAACGTGTAGTTGATTATTACCAATCTTTGGGGTTTATTACTGCGACCGATGACTTTGGGTCAGGTCATTCTGGATTAAATTTGTTGGCTGATTTTCAGAGCAATATAATTAAACTCGATATGAATTTAATTAGAGATATACACCTTCACAAAGCAAGACAAATTATTGTTAACCATTGTATAGCCATGTTTGAAGAGCTCAATATTGTTGCTCTTGCAGAAGGCGTTGAAACAGTTGAAGAATACCAGTGGTTGCGCCAAGCTGGTGTTAGCTTAATGCAAGGCTATTTTTTCGCCCACCCTGGGTTTGAGAGCTTGCCAGACGTTGACTTTAGTAAGTTGGGTTAAGTGGTTATAACGAGAATCGAATTTAGACAAGGCAAGAGCTGTCAACCTTCAAACGCGCGAAACAAGTTTCACGCCTACGTGTAGCAGCGGATTTATCCCGCGTCATCATCTAGGTTTTAGGTGCTAGGTTCTAGGCGCTTGGACGCGATGTAAAGTCGCTGGTTTCTCATAACTTTACTCTTTTTCGTTGAATTCTTGCTAACCTAAACCATTCCCGGCTAAAGCCAGTCCTACGAATTCCATGCTTGAAACTTGCTAACTTCTTTTAGTATTTAGTCGTATTTATATTATAAATTTTTATTTAGGATGCTAGGCTGAATATTCTTTAAGCATATTGAGAAAGGATAATGATGTTTTTACGCATACTGTTAGTCTCAGCACTTGTTTTATGCTCTTCTGCTAACTTAATCGCAAAAGAACAGCCTCTTAGTTTTGATGCTGAATTAAGCAATTATCAATACGACTTACCCGTTCAATTTTTTAATTTTTCATCACAAAATACGCCATTAAAAATGGCTTATTCTTACCTTAAACCAAGCAATAACATGCCAACCGTTATATTGATGCATGGTAAAAACTTTAATGGCCATTATTGGACCAATACTGCCAACTACCTTAATAGCAAAGGCTATGGCGTATTGATACCGGATCAAATTGGTTTTGGTAAATCGTCAAAGCCTGCTGATTATCAATTTTCGTTTGCTGTATTAGCCAATAACACTCATCAGCTAGTGTCATCTTTAAATATTGAAAACCCTATTGTACTTGGTCACTCAATGGGCGGCATGCTGGCAAGTCGTTACAGCCTGATGTTTTCTAGCCAAGTTAGTAAACTTATTTTGCTAAACCCAATTGGTTTAGAGAACTATTTAAATTATGTGCAATACAAAGACACCGATTTTTTCTATAAAAATGAATTGGCTAAAACACCTGATAAGGTTATTGCTTACCAGAAGAAAAACTATTATGACGGTAAATGGAATGACACTTACGAGCAATTAACCCACTTTATCGGTGGTCAAATTCAAGGCCCTGATCACAAGCAGGTCGCATGGGTTAATGCTAAAACCTACGATATGATTTTTACGCAACCTGTAATAACTGAGTTTGCTCAGTTAAGCATGCCAGTGTCATTAATTATAGGCACACGCGATAGGACTGGCCCTGGCCGTAATTGGAAAAAAGCAAATATTGACTATGAGCTTGGCCGTTACGATAAGTTAGGCAAAGCCGCGGCAAGTATGATCTCAAAATCGCAATTAATTGAATTAGATGATATTGGCCACTTACCTCACATCGAGGATTTTGACCGCTTCAAAGGCGCATTAGACAAAGCTTTATCATTTTAATGTTGCTCGCGCGAAAAAGTTTCGCGCCTACATGTAGCAGCGGGTTTATCCCGCGTCATTAGTCAGGGTTCTAGGCTCTAGGACGCGATGTGAAATCGCTGCTACAGACTCGCGTCTTTTAACTTCCTCTTTCCCCTTATCGCTTTTATCTAGCAACTTTATCCACTTTTAGTACCGTTTTTGTGAAAAATAACGACTTATTCATTGATGTAATTACAATTTATATGTAACTTGTGTCGCCCATTTCGCTACGCACTACTATAATATTAAGCGAAATCAACATTTTCATACTAAATACTAGGGATACACAATGAAAAAACTTCCTATTGCATTGGCTCTATGTGCTGCTTTTGTGTCTGCAAACACAATGGCAGAGGTTCGCATAAACGGCTTTGCTTCTATTGTTGGCGGTAAAGCCCTTGACGACGACGCAACTCTTTACGGCTACGATGACGATATTTCATTTAAAAACGAAAGTATGTTTGCATTGCAGCTTTCTGCAGACTTACAAGAAAAGCTAAGCGCTACGGCACAAATTGTGGCGCGTGGTAGTGATGATTTTGATGCTGAGTTCGAATGGGCTTATCTAACTTATGAGTTCAGCGATGAGCTTCAAGTTAGTGCTGGTAAAATGCGTGTACCTTTTTACCGTTATTCAGACTTCTTAGACGTTGGTTACACTTACCGCTGGGTTCGTCCACCGCAATCTGTTTATAACCTTCCGTTTTCAACGTATGAAGGTCTTAGCCTGTTACACAACACACAATTAGGTGATTGGGATTCAACCGTTCAAGTGATTTACGGTAGCTTCGATGGCAACATTGCTGTGGTATCGGTTAATGGCGATACAGAGCTTAATGATATTGCTGGTATCAATTGGACAATGAGCTATGACTGGTTTAGCGCTCGTGCTGCGTACTTTGTTGCAGATACAACAATTGATATTGAAAACGACACCGATGCAGGTGTTGCACTTAATGGCCTTGAGCAGACTCTTAGAGCAGCCGGTTTTGTTGATCAAGCCGATGATATTGCTGTAAACGAAGATGATGGCTCTTTCTTCGCTGTGGGCTTTTCAATTGATTACAACGATATTTTATTTGATGCTGAATACACTGAGTTTGAAGTAGAAAACAGCGCCCTTGCTAAACAAACTCAATACTACACGTCTGTTGGTTACCGTATGGATGAGTGGATTGTGCACTTAACTTACGAAAATAATGACGACAAACACGATAGCAACCGCTACAACGCGCTACCTGCAGTACCAGCTTTAAATGCGGGTATTAATCAAGTGCTTGAGGGCGTGAAAGCAAAAAGCAACGTGTATACCATTGGTACGCGTTATGACTTCCACCCATCTGCTGCTTTAAAAGTAGATTTCAGCCGCTTTAAAGATGACATTTCAGATACAGAAACCGACGTTGTTGCTGTTGCTGTTGATTTAGTTTTTTAATTGGAGTTCATAATGAAAAAATTGTTAATCGCGACAGCACTAACACTATGCTCGCACGTTGTACTTGCTGACGTTGCAGTTATTGTGAACCCAGCAAATAGCAGTGCTATTGACGAAGGTATGATCAAAAAGATTTACCTTGGTAAGGCAAAGTCGTTTGATGATGGCACAAAAGTAAACCCAGTAAACCAAGATGGCACCAGCGTAAGCGATGAGTTTAATGATAAGGTGGTTGGTAAATCGAGCAGCCAGCTAAATGCTTATTGGTCGAAACTGGTGTTTACTGGTAAAGGTACTCCGCCTGAGAAACTAGCAAACGATCAAGCTGTTATTGACTTTGTTGCAGGTAATGCTGATGGTATTGGTTATATCGATGCAGCAAAAGTAACTGATAAAGTTAAAGTGGTTGGTACTTTTTAAGTTTGACTACGGTTAATAAAAAACCAGGCGATGCCTGGTTTTTTATGCGCTAAAATTACTCGACTTTAAATTTAGCTGTGGCGTCGAGTAACGAATCAGAGAGGTAATGAAGGTTCTTCGCTACATCACGTACTGCCGATAATGAATCCATTGTTTCTTCAAACGACATATGCATATTCGTCACGTTATCAACTACCATACTAGCAACAGATGTTTGCTCTTCGGTAGCTGCGGCTATTTGCGAATTCATACCGTTAATTTCTAATATCTGTTCAGAGATTTTATCAATCGATTGCCCTGTATTTTCAGCAGCCTCTGCATTATTTGTAGCCATATCTCGGGCTGAGTTCATTGCATTTACTGCATGGCTTGCTGCTGTGGTTAATGTGGAAAGCAGCTCTCTGATTTCATTCGTCGACTGCGATGTTCTTGAAGCAAGCTCACGCACTTCGTCAGCTACAACCGCAAAGCCTCGGCCTTGTTCACCTGCACGTGCAGCTTCAATCGCAGCATTTAACGCGAGTAAGTTAGTTTGTTCTGCAATCGAGGTAATAACGTTTAAAATTTGCGTCACATTCTTGGTGTCAGTGGCCAGTTGATTAATAGTTGATGCTGCTTGATTTATCTCTTCACTTAGTGTTTTTGATTCTGTCACAGAACGCTGTATTTGCGTTCGACTTTGCTCAACTTCTCGCTCGGCTGTTTGCGCAGCTTGTGATGCATTTGCTGCTGAATGAGAAATATCAGCGACACTCTGGCGCATTTCTTCCATTGATTGCTTAACTATTTCAGCATCTGATGTTTGTTTAGTTGTGGCACGCTCGGCACGCTCCATGCCTTGTACAAGTCGTGTTGAGTTCTCCATTAATGGCTCACAAACCGCTATAACCTCAAGTACCGCAGCTTTTAACAGCTGTATAAACGCGTTGAAGTTAATCGAAACTTGACCGATTTCATCTTTAGCGTGTACTTCTAGTTGTGTGCTTAGAGAGCCTTTGCCGTCGGCTAATAGACGTAAGTTATCTGCCGCAGCGCTAGCTGATGAGCCAATTCCACGGGCAATCCAAATTGAGGTAACCACCAATAAAATAAGTGATACTACAGACACTACAAGCATTAAATTTAGTGCGTTGTCTGAACGCGCTTTGGTTGCTTGTACAAGTTCAAAAAAGCGGTCGTCTGCGCGGGTTTGTGCTCGTTTAAAGCCAGCTAGAACGGCCTCATACTGCTGCGTTTTTTGCTGTGCTTGTTGCTGAATTTTACTAAAGTCAGCGGTGCCGTCGATCATTGAAGTTGCTATGCTTGACGAGGTTTGTGCATAAAGCTCTAATTGTTTTTTGGTATCGGCATGCACGTAGCTGTCGTTGATACTGATGATATTTTGTAGATTTTCATTAATCGTTTTATACGTTTGCGCTGCACTATCAACTAAATCTGACTCACCAAATGTTACCGCTTGAGTGTATAACTCATCTAGTTTTTCGAGTAGCGCAACGTTTGCTGAAGTGAGTTTAACGACCTGATATGATGACTTTTCCAGCTCGTCGAGCGAGATCTTGTTGTCATTCATGGCTATAAAATTGGTTACTACTATGATCACGAATGCCGTAATGGCAATACATGTTATGGCGTGTATTTTTTTTGTGATGCTCAAGTTATTGAAAGAAATACCTGCAGACATTGAATCCACCTTTGCTGTCATATTACTTAGTATTATCGCCCGATTTCCCTAAAGTATTAACTATATTTATATATTTTCAGGTTTTTTTCGTAATTCGTTCAGTTTGTGGAAGTCTTGTAGGAGGTACTTCAGTGCCGAACCAAAAATAATGAGCTTTCAACCTTCAGCTCTCAGACGCGCGAAACAAGTTTCACGCCTACGAATGAAACATGGGCGCTAGGATCTGAGTTCTAGGCGCTAGGATCTGAGTTCTAGGCGCTAGGTCTGAGTTCTAGGCGCTAGGACGCGATGTGAAATCGCTGCTACCTCACATCTCGTTACTCGCACCTTTCCCCACGTAACTTGAAACTCGCTAACTTAGTCATTTCCCGGCTAAAGCCAGTCCTACGGGGAGACATTGGGTTTTAGGACGCGATGTAAAATCACAACTCACAACTTTCATTTCTTTTTAATAGCGTTATTAGGGGCTGAACTGTATAATCCGCGGCCTATTATTTACCCTATTGCTTGTTTATTTTCGCAGTTGCTGCGCCCATAACCCTGTCAGTATTTTTCTAGGAATAATTCGTTGATTTCAACCGCAAATATCACCATGCAGTTTGGTGCAGAGCCTCTGTTTGAGAACATTTCAGCTAAATTTGGTAACGGTAACCGCTATGGTCTAATTGGCGCGAATGGCTGCGGCAAATCGACCTTTATGAAAATTCTAAGTGGTGCGCTTGTGCCAACGTCTGGCAATGTGTCGATTGCGCCGGGTTTAAAGCTAGGTACGCTAAGCCAAGATCAGTTTGCGTTTGAGCAATACACTGTGGTTGATGCGGTGATCATGGGTGATGCAGAACTTTGGAAAGTTAAACAAGAGCGCGACCGTATCTATTCGCTGCCAGAAATGAGTGAAGAAGACGGTATGAAAGTCGCTGAGCTTGAAAGCATTTTTGCCGAAATGGATGGCTACACAGCAGAAAGCCGCGCGGAAGAAATTTTGATCCAAGCGGGTATTGAGCAAGAGTTTCATTACGGCTTAATGGCAAACGTTGCGCCGGGCTGGAAGCTTCGTGTGCTTTTAGCACAAGCGCTGTTTGCAAACCCAGATATTTTACTACTTGATGAACCAACCAATAACCTTGATATTCATACCATTACTTGGCTAGCTAACGAGCTTAACCAGCGTAAGTGTACGATGATTATTATCTCGCACGACCGTCACTTCTTAAACTCGGTATGTACACATATGGCCGATATAGATTACGGTGAGCTACGAATTTACCCTGGTAACTACGAAAAGTGGATTGAAGCTTCAAGCTTGCAACGCGAACAACTACTTGCTGAAAACGCAAAGAAGAGCGCTGAAATAGACGAGCTACAAGAGTTCGTAAATCGCTTTGGTGCCAATGCATCAAAAGCAAAATTAGCCAGCTCTCGTGCTAAGCGCATGGATAAAATTAAGCTTGATGAAGTAAAAGCATCAAGCCGTATTAGCCCATCACTTCGTTTTGACGAAGGCAAAAAGATGTATCGCCAAGCATTAGAGCTTACTAAGCTAGGTCATGGTTTTGAGGGTGAAACCCTGTTCAGCGGTGGTGACTTATTACTAGAAGCCGGCGCTAAGCTTGCGGTTATTGGTGAAAACGGTGTTGGTAAAACCACCCTATTACGCTGCCTAGTGAATGAATTACAAAGTAACGAAGGTGTAGTTAAGTGGTCTGAAAATGCCAGCATTGGTTATTGCCCACAAGACAGCAGTAAAGACTTTGATAACGACTTAACTTTATTTGATTGGATGTCGCAGTGGCGCACCGCGAAGCACAACGATTTAATGGTTCGAGCTATGTTAGGCCGTTTATTATTCACCGCAGACGACGCTAACAAAAAAGCCCGTAACTGCTCAGGTGGTGAAAAGAACCGCCTATTGTTTGGTAAGCTCATGATGCAAGACATCAACGTGCTCATTATGGACGAGCCAACCAACCACATGGATATGGAAGCCATTGAAGCACTCAATAACGCATTAAAAGATTACCAAGGCACGCTGATTTTTGTGAGCCACGACCGTAAGTTTGTATCGTCATTAGCGACTCGCATCATCGATATTAAAGATCAACAGCTTATCGATTTTCAGGGCACGTTTGACGAATATATGGATCATGTCGCGCAACAAGCGCAATAACCCCCTCTTCAAATAGGTGAGCAAGTTTGCTCACCCTTTTTGTTTACGTTCAGTTACATAATACCTTTGACTGACTTACCTTATTTGGGTAATTTGCATTTCTTTTACACAGAAAACAACATTTTAAAGGATGTAAATGAATAAGCTACTTAGCGTATCGGCATTGACTCTGGCTCTAACAGCCTGTGGTGGCGGGTCATCAACAGACAAAAAGCCAGATGCAGAAACGACAAAAAATACCGCCCCTACTCTATCTGGATCACTCACACTCTCTACCAAAGCACTTGAATCAGCCAGCTTAGTTGTTGATATTAAAGATGAGCAAAACGACAGTGTGACAACCACGATTATTGATAAGCCACAGTGGCTAAGTGTCACGACCAGCAGCAATCAAGTGACTTTTAATGCTGAGCCGAGCCTATTTGAAGTAGCTAACCATTCTTTTACTGTAGAAGTGTCTGACGGTAAGGCAAGTAATCAATACACTTTAACCGTAAATGTCGCTGAAAACCGTGCAGCATGGCAACCTATTGAGCTTAGCAATAACGAAGTGATAGGTAACTGGCAATCAAGCGATGGCAGTGTACGGTTGGTATTTGCTAGCGAAGATGCAGGTGTAATCGCTCAAAATGGTGAGTTAAGTCGTTTTGAATGGTCGAACCCTGATGTCATTGCGATAAATACCCAAGCGATTGATTGCTTGCATGAGTGTAATCAACAAGCCTTACTTGAAATGGAAGTGTTGGCTAAGCGCGATGATGCTATTCGTGTTGAGCTATTTAATGTTTCAACCGATAAAGGCGAAGTTGTCACCCTTTATAAATCAAATGCAGAGTTGAGCTCTGAGTACTACGCTGATGTGGATCAAAGCTCGTTCCACTCTGTTAATTATTTAAGTACAACGGGCGAGGAAAGTTACTTTGAAGTATCGCTAGCAAGCTATATTCCAACGGCTTCAGGAAGCACTACGTCGTATACTTATGCTGACTTTTCGGCAACGTTAGAGGGTAAAGTATTAAAAATTAACAGTGATACATTAGTTACGACTCAAAACACAAAGCAATTGAGTAACCTTGGTCATGAAGTAGATGTCGCATTTGATCTTAATCTAATTGATGCAGAAGTTATTGCTCAGTTTGATGACTTTTTAGTGCTAAAACTACGTCATGTTTTAACTTATAAAGATGAAAGTGCACAGAATATTATTAATGAATCAACCGAACTGGCTGAAGCTCTGCTAGAAAAAACATCAATTAGCGCACTTCGAAAACTTACCCCTGTTACAGTTCCTGAGCTGACAGTAGGTAAATCATATACTGGTCGTTTAAATAATAAAAATTCAGATACGGGCGAAGGTTTAACGTTCCGTTATATACCCACATTTTTTACAATCACTGCAGCCGACACAGCAACGGTCACATTCAATACACCTAAAAGTACTGACTCATTTAAATGGCATTACAACTTAGACAATAACGGCGAAACCGTTAAAGTAATGGGTAATGGCCTAGAAACGAGCTTACAATTTTTCACTCAGCCTGATGGCAAAATGATCATGGCACGCGAGCGTAATAAAGAGCAGCGCCAAGCTCGCTTAGGGTATGAGTTCATAGAAGTAGTTGATGATTCAAGCATCACACTCGATGATTATAAGCATCTATTTAGCTACTTACGTCAAAATTATACCAGTAGTAGCCAGAAAATATACTGGTATATGAATGATGATGGTAAAGGCAGCTTCTATTATGCTGACCAATATGGCCTTGAAAATAGAGCTGACTTTACACCAAGTAGCTATTGGCAATTAGAAGCTGATAACAGCATTAGCTTTGCAATGATGTCGCAGTGCCCAAATGCAGTTGATTACGCTAGTTGTAAAGATGAAGTATTAGCAAATCAAGAAGTTGCCTATTCATCATTATTTAATTTCAAAATTCTTGCTAAAGACGGTAATAAATACCTTTTTGACCGCCTGTTTTGGCAAAGTACGTATGCTTACAGCGAAAGAGAATTAAAAGAGAGTATTTTTCAAAATAGCTATTGGTTTAGAATTGAGGAGTAAAGGAGCTTACAGCGGTGCGCGAAACAAGTTTCACGCCTACGTTGTAGCAGCGGGTTTATCCCGCGTCATAGGGCTCTAGGCGCTAGTACGCGATGTGAAATCGCTGCTACTTGTTCGGCGTTAAAACGCCCCTACATCTCGTCACTTTCCCTTTGTAACTCGCTAACTTCTCTAAATAAAAAAGGCCACACAGTTAAACTGTGTGGCCTTTGTACTTAACGGAATTTTAAATTAAATGTCGAAGCGGTCGGCGTTCATTACTTTCACCCATGCGTCGACAAAGTCTTTTACAAAACGTTCATTGTTGTCGTCTTGTGCGTAAAACTCTGCATAAGAGCGAAGGATTGAGTTTGAACCAAACACTAAATCAACACGTGTTGCTGTCCATTTAGTTGCACCTGTGCTGCGCTCAACAATATCGTAAAGACCCTTACTTGTTGGCTTCCATGTGTAAGCCATATCGGTTAGGTTTACAAAAAAGTCGGTGCTAAGTGTGCCTACATTATCTGTAAACACGCCATGCTTAGAGCCGCCGTGGTTAGTGCCAAGTACACGCATACCACCAACAAGAGCGGTCATTTCTGGTGCTGTTAAGCCCATTAATTGCGTACGCTCTAACATTAGCTCTTCTGCTGATACCGCGTAATCTTTCTTCAACCAGTTACGGAAACCATCATGAATTGGCTCAAGTACGTCGAACGAGTCTGCATCTGTCATCTCGTCTGTGGCATCACCACGACCCGGCGAAAATGGCACGGTGATATCAACGCCCGCTGCTTTTGCTGCTTGTTCAACCGCTGCTGACCCACCAAGTACAATTAAATCGGCGAGGCTTACTGGTTTGCTTAAACCCGCTTGCACTGATTCCAGTGCGCTTAATACTTTAGCTAAACGCTCTGGCTCGTTACCTTGCCAATCTTTTTGCGGTGCTAAACGAATACGAGCACCGTTTGCACCACCGCGATGGTCTGAGCCACGGTAAGTACGCGCACTATCCCATGCTGTTGCGATTAAATCTGCTTGGCTTACACCACAGTTAAGTAGCTTGGTTTTAAGTTCGCTAATTTCGCTGTCAGATAATGTGTAATCAACCGCAGGGATCGGATCTTGCCAGATCAGATCTTCGCTTGGTACATCGGCACCCAAATAACGTGATTTAGGGCCTAGGTCACGGTGCGTCAGTTTGAACCATGCGCGTGCAAACACATCACTAAAGTATTCAAAATCATCGTTAAATCGCTCGATAATTTTACGATAGGTTGGGTCCATCTTCATCGCCATATCGGCGTCGGTCATGATGGGGTTTAAACGAATTGATGGATCTTCAACATCAACTGGTTTGTCTTCTTCTTTAATATCGATTGGTTCCCACTGCCACGCACCTGCAGGGCTCTTCTTAAGTTCCCATTCGTAGTTAAGCAATAAGTAGCAATAACCGTTATCCCACTTAGTTGGATGAGTAGTCCACGCGCCTTCGATGCCCGAGGTCATGGTATCGCGGCCAATACCGCGTGAGTTGTGGTTGTTCCAACCAAGACCTTGTTCAAACACATCCGCGGCTTCTGGCTCAGGGCCAACGTTTTCTTCGCTACCATTACCATGGGTTTTACCCACGGTATGACCACCAACTGTAAGTGCGGCAGTTTCTTCGTCATCCATTGCCATACGGGCAAAAGTTTCGCGAACTTGTTCTGCTGTTTTAAGTGGATCAGGGTTACCATTCACCCCTTCTGGGTTTACGTAAATTAAGCCCATTTGTACCGCTGCTAATGGGTTTTCCATGGTATCTGGTTTTTCAACATTCGAGTAACGCTCGTCACTTGGTGCTAGCCATTCTTTTTCAGCGCCCCAGTAAACGTCTTTTTCAGGATGCCAGATATCTTCACGGCCCCCCGCGAAACCAAAGGTTTTTAAACCCATTGACTCATAAGCCATATTACCAGCTAGGATCATTAAATCGGCCCAAGAAAGCTTGTTACCGTATTTCTTTTTAATTGGCCAAAGTAAACGACGTGCTTTGTCTAAGTTTGCGTTGTCTGGCCATGAATTTAATGGTGCAAAGCGTTGGTTACCTGTACCGCCGCCACCGCGTCCATCCTCTAAACGGTATGAACCCGCTGAGTGCCACGCCATACGGATCATTAAACCACCGTAATGGCCCCAGTCAGCTGGCCACCATTCTTGGCTTTCGGTCATTAAGTTTTTTAAGTCGGTTTTAACGGCTTCAAGATCAAGAGATTTGAATGCTTTAGCGTAATTAAAATCTTTGCCGTAAGGGTTCGTTTTGCTGTCGTGTTGGTGAAGAATGTCGAAATTGAGTGCGTTTGGCCACCAGTCAGTATTTGATTGAGCGGTGACAGTGTTACTACCATGCATTACTGGGCATTGGCCCGTTTTTCCATTACTCATTGCTTGCTCCTCATAAGCTTAAAATACGACGAAAGCTAGTTTACTTAGCATCATCATAAATAAAGATTTCTATTGGTTTTGAATAACTAATAACTCAAAAGTTCCTGTTGTTTAAAACTATAGGAGCACTACATAAATAAAGCTAGATCTTGAACATGGTTTTAAATCGATTGATTCGATAGAAAAATACGATTTGATTCATTTTACAAAACAGTCCATTTTATAAAGGTCTTTTTACTGCGAGTAGCCCTTATGAAAACAATTAATCCTGATGTTGCTAGACAATTAAGCATTAACTTTTTTATCGCCAATTTACCTATTTTAATGTTAACAGGGCTGGTAGTTGCTTCGCTTGTGGGGTTAACGTTTAGAAGCTCATTATTGTTTTGGCTGACGCTATTGGTTACACCTTTAAGCATTAATTATTTATACTCGAAAAAACGCATAAAGCAGTTTTGCAAAAACAACAAGTGCACCGATATATCATGTCTCGCTAAGCAAACTGATTAATTTTTAATTTTATTACCCAGTCACCAGATTATTTAGCCCTCAACTTGTATAAATATTAATTAGTTATGCGAGTTTTATAGGCAGTTTAAAATTAACTGTCATGCCATTAGAAGGTGAACTCGCAGCACTCACTTCACCTTGTAATGCTTGCGTTGCAAGGTTATAAACGATTGACATTCCTAATCCACTTCCACCTGAGCCGCGCTTCGTAGTAAAAAAGGGCTCAAACACTTTATGCAAAGTTTCTGTATCCATGCCATGGCCATTATCTTTGTAGCAAAGCAAATAAACACCTTGTGCTTCGTCAATATTAACCGATATGTTTATTTGGTTGTCTTGGCGTCCCACAAAACCATGAACGCAACTATTATTAACCAAATTCATTATGATTTGACTCAAAGCTCCAGGGACTGTGATCAACTCAAAGTCATCGACACAATTCACATTTACACTGACGTTATGACTACGGGTTAAAGGCATTAAGCTGTGTAGAATGTTTTCTAAGTAGTCTTTAATGTTGGTTTCTAATAAATCGAGTGAAGATTGATCTACTGCCGTTTGTTTAAAGTCGCTGATTAATTTTGCTGCTCGCTCTAAATTAGTGAATGATATTTTAAAACATTCGTTTAAATGATTAATACTCTCTATCAGCGCAGCCTTAGTTAACGTATTTGACTGTATAAGCTTATCAACTTCAGAGAGTTTGTCTTTTGCCGAACTGTTTGCAGTCACCGCGATACCTATTGGCGTATTAACTTCATGTGCAATTCCAGCAACCAGATTACCCAATGAAGCCATTTTTTCTGCTTCAATTAGTTTTTCTTGCATCTCGGTAAGTTCAGATAAGGTTTTCTCGAGCGTTCGAGTGCGTTCAACAACACGCTCCTCTAGGTGCTGATTAGCGCGTTCAAGCTCTGCGTTAATACGTTCATTTTCTTGTGCTGATAGCGCTCTGCCGTATAGATCTGCTAATGCGCCTATAAATGAGCATTCATCTTCTGTCCAATGTCGCTCACTACCAATGTGCTCACAACAAAATATACCGATCATTTTTCCTTTATAGCGAATTGGTGCATCGAGCATAGCGCCAATATTAAGTGGTGTTAGGTAGCTTTCGCTAAATTCGTAGGTAGCAGGATCAGTATGCGCATCAACCGCTGTTATTGTGCGTTGCGTATCAAGTGCTTTGAAATAGTCAGGGTATGCGTCCCGGGGAAGCACTAGCATTTGAATTTCTTTACCATTTTCTCTGTCGAGTAATAAACGGCACTCTATTGCTGTATTTTCTTTATTAAGCAACCAAATGCCGGCACGCCCGATTTCAAGTCCATCGAGAACAGCATTAAGGATTAGCCGTTCAGCTAATTCAACATTTCCACTATCGAGATCAGACGAAATTGATACACCATAAAGCAGTTGTACTAGTTGCTGGCGCATATTCTCACCTTTTAGTTTTAGTATCCTTTAAGTTTAGACGAACAAACTCAATATCGCATATAGATTAACTTTTTTTAGAAACTCTTTAAGTATTAAGTAGTTGTTCAGATAAAAATGAGTATATTGTACCTAACTCCTGTTGATACCCCTTACGACTTTATGTTGTTTAAGCAGTTTGGCCAGCTCTCCCCCGAGCTGGTTTTTTTTTGCCTAGTCCCTAGTGCTCACGCATGTTACAGTTACCTCAGTAATCACCAAAAATTAATATGTTATGCGTTATACCCTAATTTTAATCACTTTTTTAATGAGCTTTAGCCCATTTGTAGCAGCTCAAAATGAGCCACAAAACCGCCCAGCATTAACTGAAGCAGAGCAACAGCAAGGACTCGATAAGCTTCAAGAACCTATGTATAAACCATTGTTAGAGCGCTATATTCTTGATGAATTAAAAGCGGTGCGCCAAGACCAACAAAAACTACGCGAAGATGTGACAAAACAAGTTGCTCATACACAACTTGATACTGCCGACCGTGCATTAACTTATACAACAGACACCATTAATAATGTGTTTTTCATTATTACCATAACCGCTTCAATCTTGGTCTTAGTCGGTTGGAATTCCCTACGTGATGTGAAAAATAAAGTAGAAGATATTGTTAATACACGCGTGAGTGCGATTACAAAAGAATATGAAGAGCGCCTAAAAGTACTCGAAGAAAAACTACGTGAGCGGTCTGAAGAGATCTTATTAAACCAACAAAAGATCTCAATCACCAATGAAGTTCATTCTTTATGGATGCGTGCCAATTTAGAAAGCGATGTTGCAAATAAGATTGAGATTTTTGACGAGATCTTAAAACGTAAACCAGAAGACGTAGAAGCCATTGCCTATAAAGCAGATGCTCTGTTAGAAATTAACGAAACAGGTGAGGCTATCGAGCTTTGTAATCAAGCATTAGAAATTGATAGCGACTACGGCTACGCATACTGGCAACGTGCTTGTGCCTATGCATTACTACACAAACACGCCGATGCAATGGCTGATATTCGTATGGCTCTTGAATATTCTCCTAACCTACGTAACGAGCTATTACACGAAAGCGCGTTTGCCAGCCTACACGACAACGACAGCTTTAATTCGTTGTTAAATGAATCGGCATAGCCGAACCCCATGTAGCAGCGGGTTTATCCCGCGTCATAGGTACTAGGGTTTAGGTTTTAGGCGCTGGGAGATGTAAATCGCTGGTTTCTAGTCTTTAGAGGTCAGATATTAGATATCAGCCGAAATGTGGGATTATTAAGGTCGATTGTTCTTCTCAGCATTCGACCTATTCACTTTCCAGGTAGGTTGGGTCGAGCGGAGCGACACCCAACATATAGAGACGATCAGACGCGCGAAACAAGTTTCACGCCTACATGTAGCCGCGGGTTTATCCCGCGTCATAGGCGAGTTCTAGGTCCTAGGCGCCAGGACGCGATGTAAAATCGCTGCTACCTCGTACCTCGAAACTCGCTAACTTTACTCTCGCTAACTTGAACCCACTAACTTAATCCCCCTCTATTGCAAAAAAACCAAATACCGCTAAACTAATCATTAAGTATCTAATGATTAAAAAAGTAATCAATATGCGTTCTGAACAGGCTGCAAAAATGGCACAAAAGCTGGGCGATTTGATACGCCAGCACCGAACACTTCATTATACGCAAAGTACATTTGCGAAAATGATTGGGGTATCACGTTCAACTGTACAAAAGTTGGAGCAAGGTGATGTTGTGAAAAGTGACATTCTTTTTGAAGCGCTGGTTGTACTTAACTTACAGGGATCGCTTCTCGATGAAATAAATGAATTAGCGGCCGACGTAGGTGGATACAATGCTCGCCAACGCAAACGAAATTCACCACAGGAAATCAATGATGACTTCTGAGTGCTATGTTTTTATAGATGGTTTAGAAGAAAAACCCGTTATCTGTGGTTACTTTAAATTAGATAATCAATCAGGTCGCGGTGAGTTCAACTATGGTAAGAGCTATTTAGCCCGAAGCGATGCCTTTGCTCTAGATCCAATACATCTGCCATTAAAATCGGGGATTTTCAGTTACAGCGCAAACAGAGGTGTATTTGGCGTATTGAGTGATGCAGGAGCTGACTCGTGGGGGCGCAAGTTAATTCTTTCGCTTCATACTACAAAACCCAAAAACGAGTTAGAATTTTTATTAGCTGGGTCTGGATATGGCGTAGGAGCGCTTGTTTTTAGCCTCTCGCGAAGTGCCTCAAAGCATAAAACTAACAAAAACACCTTGTCTGATTTAGCCTTGCTAGACCAAGCTAAAGATGACTTGCTGGCGAATAAAACAATTTCTGATGAAGCTAAGAAAGCATTTGAGTTTGGCCAAAGCATGGGGGGAGCTAGACCAAAAACTTCTATACAAATTGACAACAAACTCTACTTAGCAAAATTCAATCGCCAAGATGATTTATTCAATCTAGTCAGAGCTGAACATGCTGCAATGAAAATGGCGGAACAGCTTGGTATTCGAACGGCTCCTACCTTTATTCATAAAACACATACCGGTGATGTGCTACTTGTTGAGCGGTTTGATGTTAGTAATGGGTTACCAACACACCACTTTTTAAGTGCGAATAGCTTACTGCAAAAACCCAAAGTTGCTATGAGTGATCTTTCAAGTGACTACTCATATGGTCAATTAGCTGAATTTATAAGGCATCAAACAATGCAAAATGCAGGTGATGCTGAAGAGTTGTTTAAGCGAATGGTGTTCAATGCGTATATTGGTAATACAGATGATCACACTCGCAATCATGCATTCCTATATTCATTTTCACAAAAAAATTGGCGATTAAGTCCAGCCTATGACATCACTCCAATAAACAACTCAAAACAACATGGTCTTGGCTTTGGTGATGATGGCCGTTATGCAAGTAAAAGCAATTTTTTATCTCAGGCTAAGCGATTTGGGTTAGCAAATTCAGCAGCAAAAAACATCATTAAAGAGATTGAAGAATATTGCAAAGATTGGCCGACTCACTTTAAACATTTTGCAGACGTTAGTGATGAAGATATCACCCGTTTAAAAGGTGTAATTCCTGAAATTAATGAAGATTAATAGCGCGAAACAAGTTTCACGCCTACATGTAGCAGCAGGTTTATCCCGCGTCATAGGCGCTGGGATTTAGGTTCTAGGACGCGATGTAAAATCGCTGCTACCTCATATCTCGAAACTCGCTAGCTTGAACCCACTAACTTTCACCCATAAAAAAAGAGCAGCTGGGCTGCTCTTTTTCTAGCGGAAGAATAACACTTTGGTTATTTTACCATTTTCTATTTTATAACTAGTGACAAATTCAGCTCGCTTATCAACCACCTTAGGGTCTTGTGAACAAGTCTCTGATAGCTCATGGTCAATCACAATATTTCCATGCACAATTCGTTTAATTGGAGACGATTTTATACATTTAAGCTTTTTAAACATGATGCCATAACGAGCTATAAGCTTTTCTTTCCCTGTGAACATTAACTCATTTGGGAATGTGTAAAACTCGACGTTTTCATCATACATTTTAATAAATGCATCAATATTACGAGCATTATATGCTGCTATTAATTGCTCAATTACAGCGATTGATTCTCGTGACTGACGCGCTTTTTCTTGTTGCTTGGCTGTTAGCGCCTCTTTTGCTTGCTTTACGGCCTTTTCAGCCTCATCAACTGCTTGCTGCTTTTCTTCAACTGTTTTTGGTTGCTCGGCAGGTGTAGGCGTTTGAGTACCGAGTACTTTACTATCATCAACTTCTGCGACCTCTTTCTTAGATTCAGAAATTACTTTTTGCTCTGTTACTGGCTTTTCTTCAATAAACTCTAAACTAGGTACGTCTTTCTTTTCGGCTTTTTGTTCATGGCTAGTTTGAGGCTCGGCTTGTTCAGTGGTTTCTTCACTAGCAAATGACTGCCAAGAGAATAATAAACTAATTGCCAAAAATAACGGTTTCATACTTTTCCTAAATACATCATGCCTGATTTAAGGCGTTAAGGTAGCAAATTCTCACAGTTTGGCATAGTTTTTTACCAATATTGCTCAACGGTGATCTGCCCAGGCTCACGACGTCTGTTGCGGCTAAAACCAAGCTCTAACAAAATGGCCGTGGTATCTTTTACCATTTCTGGATTACCGCAAATCATGAACTGTGTCGAGTCAGGTTTAACAGGAAGCTCTACTACATCAAATAAGCGACGGTCTTTTATTACGTCAGTGATCCGGCCATTAAAACCGATTGTGGCTGACTCTCTGCTGACTACAGGTGAGTAGTAAAGATTTGGGTACTGCTGCTGTAGTGCTTTAATGCGCGCTTGATAACTTAAGTCCTCATTAAAACGAACTCCATGCACTAAGTGAACATGCTCAAACTTTTGCCACACTTCGCCCTGCTCTAATATTGATATAAAAGGCCCAAGCGCAGTACCTGTACTCAGCATATAAAGCTGCTCACTGCTTGGCACTTCATCAAGGGTAAAAAAGCCTGTCGCGCGGCGCTCTATAGTCACTGAGTCACCCGGCTTTAATTGCGCAAGTAGTTGAGAAAGTTGACCGTCTTTAACATTAATCAGATAAAATTCGAGGTCGGGATTATTCGGCGCATTAACATAAGAATATGCACGTGCAACCCGTTTATCACCCACTTGCATAGCAAGCTTTGTAAACTGCCCTGCTACAAATGGTTCAACATCGGCATTAACAATTAAGCTAAATAGTGAGTCGGTCCACCATTTAACATCTTTAACTTTAGCTTCAACCCAATTAGACATACACATCCTTAATTGTTGTTCCTCTACTAAAAGTGGCAACAATTGCTTGAATTTTCAAGTTTTAAGGGGCGGTTGCGAGCATAAATACATAGTCATAAAAAAAGCCGCATAAATGCGGCTTTGAGGTTAGTCTCACTTCACTTTGGGCGTGTTTCCAAATTTCAGTGAATACGTTACCAAGGAACTTATTTAAATTGATTCTAAAGCAATTTTAACCATTTCGTTAAAGGTGCTTTGACGCTCTTCACTTGGTGTTGCTTCACCAGTGATTACGTGGTCACTTACAGTAAATAGTGCCATCGCTTTTGCGCCGTATTCAGCGGCTACGCCGTACATGCCAGCTGTTTCCATATCAACAGCAAGTACGCCTAGCTTGTCTAATTCTTGATAGAATGTGTTATCTGCTTGGTAGAATGTATCTGTTGTAAATACATTACCTACTTTTGCTTCAATACCTAATTCTTTTGCTGCGTTTACGCCGTTAAGTAGTAAACCGAAATCAGCAATTGCGGCAAAGTCGTAACCACGTACGCGCGCACGGTTTACGTTTGAATCTGTGCTTGCACCTTGTGCAAAGATAACGTCACGGATTTTGATATCGCTACCAATACCGCCACAGGTACCAATACGAATTAGATTTTTAACGCCGTAACTAACGATCAATTCACGGGCATAAATTGACATTGATGGAATACCCATCCCAGAACCCATAATACTCACTGGTTTACCTTTGTAGGTACCGGTAAAACCATACATATTACGAACGCCTGTTACTTGTTTTGCGTCATCTAAAAAGTTTTCAGCAATGTATTGAGCGCGAAGCGGATCACCCGGCATTAATACCGTTTCTGCAAATTCGCCTACATTGGCGCTGATATGAGGAGTACTCATTATTGGTTTCCTTTTTTGTTCGCTAATAGCTTGTCGTTAAAGCTATCACCGTATTCAAGTGCAGGAAGATTAAACCACTGGGCAAGGGTTTGACCTATGTCTGCAAAACTAGCTCGTTCTCCAAGCGGGGTGTTTGTCATTCCCGGTTGGTATGCAAGTACTGGCACGTATTCACGTGTATGGTCAGTGCCTGCTGCTGTTGGATCACATCCGTGATCGGCCGTGATAATTAACACATCATCACTATTTAGCTGATTTAAGATGGTCGGTAGGTAATCATCAAACTCTTTTAATGCTTTAGCATAGCCAACTGCATTACGGCGATGACCGTACTTTTCATCAAAATCAACTAAGTTTGTAAAAATCAAACTATGGTCAGGTGCGCTTGCGATTACTTCTGAGGTTTTCTCAAGCAAGTTCATTAGCCCTGGCGCTTTGTGTTTTTGGGTGATGCCTTGGTGCGCATAGATATCGGCAATTTTACCAATACTGATCACTTCACCGCCGTCTTGCGATAATTTATCAAGCAAGGTTGGCGACGGAGGTAACACCGAATAGTCACGACGATTGCCTGTACGGGCAAAATCGTCACGGCTCGAACCCAAAAATGGCCGCGCAATCACTCTTCCTATGTTCATTTCATCAAGCAGCGCCCGTGCGATTTCGCAAACCTGATAAAGTTTCTCCAGTCCAAATGATTCTTCGTGCGCGGCTATTTGAAACACGCTATCAACTGAGGTGTAGCAAATCGGCATACCGGTTTGCATATGCTCTTCACCTAGCTTTTCTAAAATGGTCGTTCCTGAGGCATAACAGTTACCTAAAATGCCAGGAATCTCTGCGCGAGCAATTAGCTCATCAACAAATTCTTGTGGAAAACACGGCTGTGTGTTTGGGAAATAACCCCAATCAAATAACACAGGTACACCGGCCATTTCCCAGTGTCCTGAAGGCGTGTCTTTACCACTTGATAACTCTTTAGCGTAACCCCATGCGCCAATAGGTGCTTGGCGGTCACTGACTAAACAAGGTTCTTTACCTGCGGCTTCGCATGCATCAGCTAAACCTAAACGGGTAAGATTAGGAAGCGATAAGTGCTCACCAGTTTCTTCTGCATAGGCTTTAAGTAAATGAGCGAAGGTATTTGCACCTACGTCACCAAACTTTTCTGCGTCAGGTGCTGCGCCAATTCCTAGGCTATCTGCCATTAAGATGAGTGCTCTTGCCATGGGTACCTCGTTATCAATATGTGAATACTTTATATGCTCTTTGAATTTTTGGTACAGGACATAAGTCCTGTTTCATAAAACGGAAACATTATAAATTTGCATCTCTAAGCGAAGCAAAAGAGATTAATCGTGTCTTTTTTGCTATTGTGATCTACCTAACAATGTTTCCTTCTGTGTGGGCGAGAACTTTAGTGACACGAACAATTATAGCTATTGCTGGCGCATCTGCGTCGGGCAAGTCTCTTTTTAGCAAGACAATTTATAACGAATTAGTCAATGAGCTTGAACCGGGCGCGATCGCAGTGATCGAAGAAGATGCTTATTACAAAGACCAGTCGCATTTGCCGTTTGACCATCGAACGCAAACCAATTACGACCACCCTGATGCTTTCGAGCATGAGCTTTTGCATGAGCACTTACTTCAATTGCGCGCTGGAGAATCAGTAGACGTACCAACTTATGACTATGCAATGCATACCCGAAGCGATGAAACGCGTCGAGTGGCACCTGCAAAAGTACTTATCGTTGAAGGTATTTTGCTACTGAGTGATCCGGCACTTCGAAAAGAATTTGATATTAAGGTGTTCATTGATACACCGTTAGATATCTGCCTTATGCGCCGTATGCAACGAGATATGGAGCAGCGTGGCAGAACATTACAGTCCGTTGTTGATCAATATCAAGCGACAGTGCGACCTATGTTTTATCAGTTTATTGAGCCATCTAAGCACAAAGCTGATCTCGTAGTCACACGCGGCGGTATGAATCGCGTTGCCATTGATATAATTAAAAGTAAAATAAAATATTTACTGCAACAATAACAACGGGAAACAGTCAGTATGACAACATTTATGAGCTTAGTTGGCATTGTTGTGCTACTAGGCATTGCTTTTGCGGCTTCAACGAACCGTAAAGCAATTAATTTAAGAACTGTAGGCATCGCCTTTTTACTTCAAGTGTTAATTGGTGGCTTTGTCTTGTTCTTCGAAGTGGGCAAAAACGTACTGGCAAGTATGTCGCGAGGCGTCTCATCGGTTATTGGTTATGCCAATGACGGGATTAGCTTCTTATTTGGCTCACTGGCATCGCAAGATACCTTAGGGTTTATTTTTGCGATACAAGTATTGCCCGTTATCGTGTTCTTCTCAGCACTTGTTGCTGTGTTGTATCACATCGGGGTGATGGATTGGATAATCAAGATTCTAGGCGGTGGCTTACAAAAGCTATTGAAAACCTCGCGCCCTGAATCGCTTTCTGCAACCGCCAATATTTTCGTTGGTCAAACAGAAGCACCATTGATTGTTAAGCCATTTATCGCCAGCATGACTAAGTCAGAGCTATTTGCGGTAATGGTAGGTGGCCTTGCTACCGTAGCAGGTTCTGTTATGGCAGGTTACGTAACAATTGGTGTAGAGCTTAAATACTTAATTGCAGCCAGCTTTATGGCGGCACCAGGTGGTTTCTTAATGGCAAAAATGATTGTGCCAGAGACCGAAACACCAAAAGAAGATTTAGCTGATTTAGACGTACAAGAAGAAAAACCGGTAAACGTAATTGATGCTGCCGCATCAGGTGCCGCAAACGGTATGCAACTAGCACTGAACGTAGGTGCGATGTTACTTGCTTTCGTAGCACTTATTGCACTTCTAAATGGGTTATTAGGCGGTATTGGTGGTTGGTTTGATCATCCAACATTAACGCTACAAGAAATTTTAGGTTACGTATTCGCTCCGGTTGCATGGTTATTAGGTGTACCTTGGGACGAAGCAGTAATCGCAGGCAGTTTTATAGGTCAGAAGGTTGTAGTTAACGAATTTGTTGCTTACCTCGACTTTATTAATTATCGCGATACGTTAAGTGCGCACACACAAGCGATTGTCACATTCGCGTTATGTGGGTTTGCTAACTTATCATCGATAGCAATTTTACTAGGTGGATTAGGCGGTATGGCGCCTAGTCGGCGAAAGGATATCGCACGCTTAGGGCTCAGAGCAGTGTTAGCAGGATCTATGGCTAACCTCATGAGTGCAGCAATTGCAGGTTTTTTCCTCTCGCTAGCTTAGAAACTTAATGAGATGAGCCGTAGTTGCAAAACAATAGGATAGGACTTTAAGGGGTTAAAGGTCTATCTGACTTGAACGATACTTCACCAAGGGCCGCAAGGCCCTTTTATCGTTTTATGTGCTAAGATTTATTTACTAAACACGGCTAGCGCATTTTAATCCCAGACTCTAACAGGGTTGAGCGGTAATCATCGTCTAGCCCTGCCATTTTCTTTTTCCTCGCCATACTAGCTGACTTAGATGTATCTTGTTTAAAAAGCGCCATG